>NZ_JBSJYT010000002.1:0-301401 GCF_053711055.1 Ligilactobacillus sp. LYQ135
TGAAAAGAGAGATGTTTTATGGTTATGAAAGCCAATATAAAAATACTGATGAATTAATTCGAGCAATCCATCAGTACATTTATTACTATAATAATGAAAGAATTAAGGTAAAATTAAAAGGGCTAAGTCCTGTTCAGTACAGAACTCAATCCCTAACTGCTTAATTTAATAAAGTGTCCAACTTTTGGGGTTCACTTCATATTGTAGCTTCTTTATTTTTATATTATAAATATGTTTCTAAGTTCTTCTTATTAATTTCTTCTGGAACCATACTTCCACCCGTTGCCCAGGTTAAATGAGTAATGTTATCTTGAATTTGATCTAATCCATTTGCGTTCATATATTCTTGCGCGTATGGATCTTCAAATAATTTAACTGCACCTTCAAAACTAGCACATGAAGATGGTTCAATGGTAATACCTTCAGATGAATGCAATTCGCGTAAATAATCAAATAACGCCGCATCATCAACAGTAAAAATTCCATCTAACATTGGCTTCATGTAATCACCAGAAAATACAGAAGGACTTGGACATGCAAGTCCGTCAGCTTCAGTTTTACCATCAAGACCAATATCTTGAACAGAGACATCATTGTTTAATCCTGTAATCATTCCTAATGGAATACTTGGACAATGTGTTGGTTGAATTAAGAAAACATGAGCTGCTTCTCCAAATACTGCTTTCATTCCAAAGGCAGTTCCGCCTGAAGACCCCCCAACACCAGCAGGACTATATACAAAAATTGGATGATCCTTATCAATTGTGATCCCTAATTCATCAAATTGTTTTTTTACACGTAATGCTGAAGTTGCATAACCTAAGAATAAAATGGTTGATTTAACATCATCTACAAAATAACTCTTTGGGTCAGCATCTGATTCTGCACGTCCTTTTTTCAAAGCAATATTGAAGTCAGTATCATATTCTTTTACTTGAGCACCTTTTTGGCGAAGTAATTCCTTCTTCCATTCTTTTGCATCATAACTCATATGAACAATTGCTTGAAAACCTAAAGCTGCTGCTGTAATTCCAATAGAAATTCCAAGATTCCCAGTTGAACCAACTTGAACTTTATATTGTGAAAATAATTTTTTAGCTTCTGGAGTAGCTAATTTTGTATAATCATCTTCCTTAGAAGAAAGCAAACCTTCTTCTAATGCAATCTCTTCAGCATGCTTTAAAACTTCATAAATACCACCGCGTGCTTTGATTGAGCCAGCAACTGGAAGGTCTGAATCCATCTTCATATATAGTTGCCCGTGAAATTCATGATTTTTTTCAATTTCTGCTTGCATCTTATCTAATTTTTCAAGTTTAGATTCGATAACTCCATTTGTTTTAGCTGTTTCTGGAAAAATTTTAGCAATTAATGGTGCATAACGTCTTAAATCAGCCTCAGCTGCTTCAACATCTTTCAAACCAAACTCTTCATGCTCCCAAATTTGATCTTCAGAAACACGATCAGGATTAACCCAAAATGTTGGTTTTTGATCTTTAATTTGCACTAATGAGGGGTGTTGCTTAATATAGTTATCAACGTTGATTTTCATATTTTCACCTTTCCATATTGAGAGTTACAACAAAGTGATTATCTTGTAAATACATAATTTACATCTTTACATATCATACCATAAAAGCTACTTTTTGACCTATAAACTTTTTAGTTTATAAAATCATTCACTTCGCACTATACTTTATCATATAAATCATTTTAAAGAAGTGAATTTACATGAATGATACTGCTCATTTAGAAGATTTTACGAATGCCAGTTATCGCCATTGTAACTACATTAATAGTTTCAGATATTAAAGTTCCAACAAATGCAACCTTGAATTCCTTAATGTACTCTAGTAAATATCTATAGCTTTATCTTAATTTCAATGTATTGGATTAACCATAGCAAAATTTTTCGGCATTCTTCAAATGTAAAAATCAACTCAAAAATTTTATGGGTTAATAGTTTATTTTTACTATTAATTACTTTTATTCCTTTTGCAATTTCATGGTTAGCACGTCATATTATAATAAATCGAATTCCCGAGTTATTTTATGCTTCTTTAATGCTTTGCATTGATTTATCCTTTTATTTACTTTTGCATGAAAATTTACTCCCAAATCCTCAAATTTAAAATTTGCCTAAAGTTAAAGTTTTCCTACTTAAGCTTCACATTAATTAATTTATTTATTAACATTCTAGCCATTATTGTGGGTTATTCTTACCAATTAAGTACTATTTTCATTAGTTTATGTGCTGTTATAATTTGGATAATGCCAGATAAATCGATCTATGATACTATGGTTAATAAATAATTATAAGGAGTTTAGCATGCATCAGATTTTAGCTGGAATATTCGCAATTTTAGTTTTATTACAAATATTATTTTTCTTATATCACTTTATGGGAAAATTTTTCAAATTTGGTAATACATATTTTTATATTACTTTCTATGATAAATTTAAACCCAAACAAATTGCTAAATATTCAATTCTCATTGATTTAGTTTTACTTGGGGCCTGTTTTCTTATTTAAGAAAATCCCATTGAATTAGTTTTAACTTAATTCAATGGGATTTTTTATTTTATTTGGTCTATTTTTTTAATAATCCATGGTTTTTGTGCTATTTGTTGTGGCACTTTTTTTAACTTCACTGTGTTATCAATATAAATTCGTTTTATTCCATAATATTTTGCCATCCACGTATTTTCCCATAAACCACTTGGATCATGATCATCTCCACCTTCTAAATAAGCAGTTTGATTATATGCACTGTATTCTGACAAATCACGATTCATTCCTGGTACAAATGCATCCTGTTGTCCTTTTCTTTTGTCTTCTTTAATAATCATTTCAGCTGTATAAAAACGCTCAAAATTAGCTAATAATCTTGGGTAAATATCATTATATCTTTGAAATGCGACTATACTAATTAAACATGTAATAACCAGTCCAATTCCCCAATTAATTTTGGCTAATTTTATTAACTGTTTACATCCAATTAAACTAGCAGCAATTAAAAAAATTACACTTCCAAAAAATGTTCGTGGTGGTACTTGTGGTGATAAAATTAACGCTCCAATACTAGTTAACGCTGCCAGTATAAAAATACTCATACTAATTAAACTATCTTTTACACCACCTTTTTTCTTTAAATTTACTATTAAAATTAAAATAGTAATTAAACAAAGTATAAATAATATTCCATCATATGCTATAAATTGACTTATAATTTTCTTGATTTGAAAAGCTTCACCTTCTTGTGAGGCCGCCTGTCCTCCATTATGAGTTATTAATAAAGCAAAACCTATTAATAAAGTAAAAACACTTGGATATATATACTTTTTGATTTCATTTTTATCAGTAAGCCAATAATATGCATAAGCAATCAATAAAAATACTGGAGCGATGTTTTCGTTAGTTGCACCTACTAAGAAACCTAAAGTCATCATATAAATAGTAAATAAAGTTTCATTTTGAGGGACATATTGCCACCTTAATGGCCATAAAAATAACAAATATAAAACTGACATCCATAAATAATTAAAACTACCAGATAACCATAAAGCAGCTCTTCCAAAATCCGGAAGAAAGTAAAACATTGCACAGTAAGTTGCCAATAAAAACATTGGATTTAGATCACGTAGTTTTCGATAAACTAATAAATTAATTTGAATACCGATCAAAATAAAAACACATGTATTAGCAATATTAAATACACTTTTTGGAAACTGCATAAAGATTTGTACCAGTGTATGTGCGACAAATCTTCCATTCCATATCTCTGTATGTGTTTTAATTGAGCGAATTAAATCAAATACGTTATTGATATGTTCTAGTTGTGTAGTTGGCCAGGAGCCTTTATATACAAAATGGTAAATAAAATCATCACCTGTATAACCCGTAATCTGATTTAATTTATAAAAACATGTCACGACAATCATAATTACGACGCCAATAAATACCCATGATATAAAATTCACTATCCTTTTTATATATTTAATTTTATTGTTCATCATTTCCTACCCATTTTTTTACTACATCATTCCACGTTTCTTTATCAACCATAGTTCGTGGTAGTGGTTGCGTTAAGTCTTGATCTTGAGTAATAATTCCATTATCTAATGAAAATGTATACATTCCTTGTTTTGCTAAATATTTTTGTTCTTTTGCAGTTCCTTCGCCATAAGGATAAGCAAAGTATGGTGTTTTATGCCCCGTATGCTTTTGGATGATTTGTTGTGATTTTTTGTAATCCTTAACAAACTCATTGTAATTATTCGCATACTTCAATGCTGGTTTATTATTAATCAAATAATGCATTTTATTGGTATGAACTCCAATAGTAACATTTGAATTTTTTAAAACTTGATGAAGTTCATCCCATGTTGCTAACTTAGTTCCATTATCATATCTTCCAGTATTTTGAGTTACAATAAAAATTGTATATGGAATATCACCTAACTTTTTAAATAGTGGATCAACATTATCGACAATTGTTCGATCAACATCATCAAACGTAAAAACAACATATTTATGCTTCATTGGTTTACCCTTCTTCACCAACTGAATTGCTTTTTCCATTGAAATAATTTTTACATTATTCTTTTTTAAATATAGAATTTGTTTTTCTAATGTTTGCTTTGATGCTGTGTATTCATGAAGTTGCTCATTATTTGATAAATTCAATGTTAATCGTGCTGACAATGTTTTATTTGATTCTGAAACACGGTGATAACATAAAACCAAAATTCCATCCTTATTTAATTCATTTTTCGATAATTTTCCATTACTAATTTCTTTTTGAACATTTGCTTGTTTTATTTTGGCATCATGTTCAGAAATACCAATAAATACCACAATTGAAATGCATACAACCACAAAAATGAAATGCCACGAACGTTTAAAAAAATTACTAATTTTCTTCATTGTGCTTATTAACATCCTTTATTTCACTTGAAATTCGTTTTAAATATCGCATTTTAAACCACAAATAACGTCCTAATGCTATTACCATTACAATAATAATTGAAACTACTAGTAGCTTAAACATTTTTGCAAATACTTCATAGTTACAATTAGTTAGGACATAAAGATTAACTTGCCACTCAGCAAATTCTTGCTGGAGAAAATCAATAAAAAGTACAATAATAAATATTTGCAATAAATTTCCGGCAATTAAACCAAAGAAAATTAACCATTTTTTCAACTTATCAGTTAAATGCATTAACTTTCCCCCCGATCAGATGCACCCCATGCAGCATATCTTACCGCATCAAAAAGATGATAAAAAGCTGAGAAAACAACAATAATATTACTTAACCAATATGCATAAAAGAAAACTGGTAAATATAACCAGTAATTTGTGTACTGAATATAATCATTTCCTTGATTAACATATTTAGAGTATCCATAAAACATTAATGTAACTAAATAATAAACTACTAAAGCTCCTAGACTTATCCGTAAATTTTTAATAAAAAAGTACTCAAAAAAAACTTTAAATGTTGCAAAAGAAACTGCAAAAACCCATAAATAACTACAACACATATCTAAAGCTAATAAGCGTTGTCCTAATGTTAAAACTGGAATTTTGCTAAAATGATTTCTCAGTACTTCTAAACCGCCACGTCCCCAACGAATTCTTTGGCGAATAAATCCTCGAATAGTTCCTGGAACATAAATTTTACATAATGCCCGTGGCTGATAAGTACAATAATATCCATGATCATACATTCTCCAAGTTGCATCAATATCTTCCGTCATCGCTTCAGTACTCCAACCATTAATTTTATCTAATGCACTTTTTCTAAAAAGTGTAAGTACTCCTGAAACGGTTAAAATATGACCAAGAAAAAAAGACTGAGCTCGTTTTATCATGTCGATATTCATAATATACTCCAAAAATTGTAATTTACCCATTATCGTTGAAACATTTTTTACAATTGGGCGTCCTGTAACAGCCGCAATTTTTTTGTCTGCTGAAATTGCCGAAACTAAATAACTTACTGCATCTTTTTCAAACTCAGTATCTGCATCCACACACAAAATGTATTCCGCCTGGCTTTCTTTTAAAGCACGATTAAGAGCCATTGCTTTTCCCATATTTTCTGGCTGTGCTTTAACGACTATATTAGAATATTTTTTAACCAATTGGTGCATTACTTCTAAAGTGTTATCAGTACTTTTATCATCAATTAAAATAATCCGATAATTCTTATAAGTAATTTTTTCTAAAGACTCAATTGAAGATGACAACATCGTTTCTTCATTGTAACAAGACATAAAAATTTCTACTAATGGGCCATCATCTTCTTTTTTAGAACGATATTTTAC
The DNA here is from genome assembly GCF_053711055.1 of Ligilactobacillus sp. LYQ135. Classification (NCBI taxonomy): domain Bacteria; kingdom Bacillati; phylum Bacillota; class Bacilli; order Lactobacillales; family Lactobacillaceae; genus Ligilactobacillus; species Ligilactobacillus sp. LYQ135. The sequence continues at coordinate 6,335 of NZ_JBSJYT010000002.1, forward strand.
AAATTGTCGTTCACTCAAATTAAAAAAAATTGAGCCAATTATCCAGACAAATGACATAATAACTGGATAGTATAGTTCAAAATTCCCAAGCATTAACTCTGATCCCTTCTACTTACTTATTTATCCAATTAAGTATCTTATAACATTAAAAGTTAGAGTGCAACGTCAATTAATAACATGAATTATAAATTTATCATTAATAATGAATACAAAATAATCTATATGTAATTTAGACGTTATATCAAAAACGAACTATTATCATATTTTTTCAATAGCCTTAATTTTTAAAACGCTTACTTCGAATATTTAAATTCCCATTATAATTGCATTAATTCCGCAAAAAAAAGAATTGTGGTGAACCACAATTCTTTTTTATTGAAATATAACTAAATTAACTTATCTTTTTATTTTAATTTGCCCTTATTTTCTAATACTTCATTCTGTAAATTTGGATCAAATTTTTGTGCACGCAACATTTTAATCTCGTACCCATACGGTGCATATTTATGCTTCTTATCAGGCCCAATAAAAGGTGTTTCTAAAATTTTAGGAATATCCTTTAATTCATCAAAATGAGCAATCTTATCAAGAGCATCAAATCCAATTGTTCCAAATCCAATATTAGCATGCCGGTCCTTATGACTTCCACGAGGATTTTTAGAATCATTTAAATGAATTACCTTTAATCGATCTAATCCAATAATATGATCAAATTCATTTAAAACTCCTTCAAAATCATCTTTAATATCATAACCAGCATCGTTAGTATGACAAGTATCAAAAGTTACGGAAAGTTTATCATTAAGTTTTACTTTATCGATGATTTCAGCAATTTGTTCAAACGTCCTACCTACCTCAGTTCCTTTTCCTGCCATTGTCTCAATTGCAATTTGAATCGTTTGATCAGCAGTCAAAACCTCGTTTAATCCCTTAGCAATATTTTCAATTGCGGCTTTAGGACCTGCTCCTACATGTGCACCCGGATGAAGAGTCATTTGATGTGAACCTAATGCTTCAGCACGTTTAATTTCATCATGTAAAAATTCCACTGCAAAATTAAATTTTTCAGGAGCTTTGGTATTTCCTAAATTAATAATATAAGGAGCATGTACTACAATATGAGATAAATCATGTTCCTTCATATATTCTTTTCCAGCTGGAATATTCATTTCACTGATTGGCTTCCGTTTAGTATTTTGCGGTGCTCCAGTATAAATCATAAACGTATTTTCCTTAAAACTGGCTGCTTCTTGAGCTGAACCAAGCAACATTTTTTTCCCACTCATACTTACATGTGATCCCATTAACATATTACTATTTCCCTTTCATTTTTCATTTAAATCATCTTTAATTTGAGTTGTACTAATTTCAGGCGTCCGTGGTAAATACACAACGTCAACACCTTCTTTTTTTAAGTAATCAAATTTCCCCTTCCAATCATCGCCAATCACAAAGGTATCGATGTCAAACTTATGCATATCTTCTTTCTTTTGATCCCAACTGCTTTCTGGAATAACTAAATCAACATATCGAATTGCCTCTAGTAACTCCTTGCGCTTATCATAATCAAAATAGGACTTTTTATGTTTTTGTTCCCAATTAAATTCATCAGTTGACAATCCTACGATTAGGTAATCTCCATATTCCTTAGCACGCCGTAACAAATTAACATGTCCATAGTGCAACAAATCGAATGTTCCATATGTAATTACTCTCTTAATTTTAATCAGCTCCTATAAAAATTATAAACCATCAATCTTGAATTACCATTATTTTGCAATCAGTTGTTTGGCTTCTTTAATTGCTGTTTTAATCATCATTCCGTTTCTTAGCTTTTCCCCTAATTGATGTGCATTTTTTTGTAATTGTAAAAATTCATCTTGCGAAATTTCGTTAAGAATCTCATCTAAATTGTTCAAGTCATCAACCGCAATTCCCACTTGATGATTAACAACAAATTTACTGATTGCGGCTTTTTTCCAAACAATTACTGGCATTCCTGAACTTAAATAAAGAGAAGTTTTGTGTGGAGCATTATAATGTTGGTAATCTGCATAAATTCCACCATCTCCATTTAAAGAAGATCCATCCCAAACTAATCCAAAATTGCCTTTTATATGTTTAGGTAATTCTTCAGCTTGATATAAGCCCTCATAAGTTACATTTTGAGGATAGTGTTCAGCTGGATCCATGCCAAATAAATAAGCATGACTTTTAGTCAAACTCAATTGTGTTAAAAACGAAGATTTTTCTAAATTGCCAGCAAAACAAATTGAATGATCATACTGTTGATTTTCAATCATTGGTTGAGGGTTATAATAATCAAACACACCTAATATCACCATTTTAGTTGTAATTCCAGCTTCTTGCATCTTTTGCTTCATGGCTTCACTATGTACAATTAAACAATCAACTGAGTTAAAAATTTCAACTTCGTTTTTAAAAAATTTTTGATCTCCCTTATATTTACGAATTGCTTCATAATCATGAATTACAAAAATTAAATTAGCATTTGTTTGTTTGCGGACTGCTTTAATAATCGATTTAGTTAAAAAAACCGAGTACATCGGATATTGAAAAACAATATTATCGATATTTTTATTTTTAAATAATTTAGGCAATTTAAAAAAACGATACATTAATTTCGGAAATCTTTTAATTGGTAAATCTAGATCTAAAATTTTCCAGCCAGCATCACCTAAAAATTTATTAATATCAGCTTTAGCTTTAGGGCCTGCATGTTTATATCCCTTATAAATATCTGACGTTAACACATAATTACTCATTAAAAATTACCATCCCATCATTCCACTTTACTTTTAAATTTTTGAAATAATTTATTTTGAAAAAGTTTATTAAATATTGGATGGTGTAACATCCAATAATAAATCTTTTTTATCATAGAAGGATTTAACTTCCCTAAGTTACCTTCAATTTCACTTTGAATATCTTGCATTACAGTTTTAGTTAATTTAACTGATTCAAATTTAATTGATTTATAAGGAATTGTTGCTCGTTTAAATCTTTCATAATAATTTCCAGTTAAATTTTTGATGATTTCCTTTGATTTTTGATATTCCGCTAAACTTAATTTCTTTTTTGAACTTTCCTGTAATTTAGCAGCATCAGTTGCAACTGATTGTTTTTTTAACCAAATAATTTGGGGAATATTTTTAAAATTTTCATACAAAACTTTATCCTCACCCCAATAAGCAATTACAAAATGACCACTTGCAATTGCTTCAACAATTGAATAGCCAAAAGATTCAAAATTAGAAGTTGATAGATAAATATAATCATTTGGTAAAGTTTGATTAATTGATATCATTTTGGTTAATTGATGATCATTAATAAATTTTTGGTAAAGTAATTCATCTTTCCCCGTTCCATTAATATATAAGTGATATCCTGTTTGCTTTTGCTTCTTTAAATATTCAAATAATTGCAAACTATACATGATATCTTTTTGCTTTTCAAAAAAGCGACTATGAATTACAAAATTAGTGGTTAATTTTGTTGTTTTTGGAAAATTCCATTTTATATGCCGTGTACTTACAGGCTGGACGTATATTCGGGTATAATCATATTTTTTTTCGAAATTTTCTTTAATTGAATTCGTTGCAACTCTAACACATGATAAATACTTTAATCCATTTAAGTTACCTAATAATTGCAACGGAGTGTGAATTTCACCAATAATTAAAGCCTTTGGATAATAAAAACGAAGCAGTTTTGCTAACGGAAATAAATCTTCACGAGTAATAAAAATTACATCCAATTTATTTTCAGGTTGTTTACTAAAAAATCCTTTGATCAACTTAAAATGAACACTACTTAACTGAGGATACTTAGTACATACTTTTTTTATATCATGTAAATAAAATGGCACATAGTTATAGTATGTAATTTCACATCCCCGTTCACTAAAAATATTTAATAAATTTAAGTTACTTTGAACGGTACCGCCAATAGCAAATAAATTATATCCAATGATTCCAACCTTCATTAAAACTGACTCTCCCATTTTGATTGCCCATATAATTTTTTTAGTTCTCGTGTTGAAGTGGCCACAGTATAACCATGGGTAATTAATTCATCCATTGCATTTTGGCTTTCTTCTATTCGATTATATTTTTCTTGACTTAACCGATGGAAAGCATCTGCCCAAACTTGAGGATCACTAATTGATAAAATCATTGAGTCACCAATTGTAGATAGTTCAGCAGATTGAGAATCTGCCATTACTGCGGTTGCACCATTAGCGATACTGTGTATCAAAGACAAAGACAATCCATCAGCAAGTGAAGGATAGGCAAAAACATTAAAAATATTTTGCACTTCTTCTGAATTTTCAAGAAATCCTGTAAAAATAACTTTATTTTCCAAATGTAAATCATATGCCCGTTGACGCACATCTTCAATTAAGGGACCATCTCCAATTAAAACTAACTTCGTATTTGGGTATATTTTTTGAAACAAGTTAAAACTTTCAACCAAAAAAATTTGGTTTTTGCTAGGAATAAACCGTCCAATATTCCCAATTACAAAATCACTTTCTTCAATATTATATCTTTTTCGATAGTAAATATTTTGTTCCTCATGAAAGCGTTGCTTACGAACTGGAATGCCGCTTTTTAAAATTTTAAAATGTGCTTTTTTTTGTATTCTTTTAAAGTAAAAGAAATTAGCAGTTTCCTTAGAAACAGCAATATAATCTGTAGCATACTTTTCAATTGTTTTCATCCCGATACGCTGTAATTCCATTTGCACAAAATTAAATACCCTCGAATATCCTGAATATGCATGTGTAATTATTCTTTGAAATCCCACTTTATGAGCTAATGTAATCGGAGCAGGATCACATGCATTACTTAAATAAAAATGAATTGTTTCGCTACTCAGATGACATTCTTCATAAGCCGTCTTTAATTTCCGATTAAATTCTCTTCTTTTTTTTAAAAAATTTCGATTATTAACATCTGAAATATAAAACGGAATTTCATAGTAGTTTCCAAACCGTTTTAATTCTCTTGCAGGTCGATAGCTTGCAATATTAATGATATTAAATTGATATCCATCTGCTAAAAGTGCTCGATAATTTGTTTTAAAATATGTAGTTAAGCCATTATCTTCGCTAAAAAAGCCAAAAACTGTAATTCTTTGCCGCATTATTGGCACCCCTTTTACTCAAAATATTTACGTTCATTTTCAATTACTCTTTGAGTTGAACTCCCATCATTACAAGTATTCCACTTCTTATTAAATTCTGTAAAGTCTGTTTGAGTTATTGGTGACTTTAAATGATTAATTAATTCTACTGTAGTATTTACTAATTTTCCTGGGATCCACTCTTCAAAATCGGACTGGATTCCCACTTCCTTTTGATATTCTTTTAAATCATAGCAAAAAAAGAGCATTTGCTTAGCATTCTTTAATAATGAGTAATCAAAAATAATTGATGAATAATCCGTTACTAATCGATCTGTAACCAATAATAAATCATTTGTCTTAAAATCATTAATCCACACTACATTCGTATTTTTGATTTCCTCTTTTAATTTCAATTCCTGTTCTTTTAAATGAGGATGCAATTTAATAATGATTCTTTGATCTTCACTTAGATAATCAAATAATTTATTAAAATTAGTAGGTAAATTTAAAATTGGTTTGCCGTTCTTGTCCTCACGATAAGTTGGCGCATATAGTATAACTTCTTTTTTCATTAATTCAGGATATTTTTGATAAATATCTTTTCGTGTATTTAAACGCCAACTTTGATCAAAAAGTTCATCCGTACGCGGATAACCAATTACATTCATTTTTGTAAGAGGTTCATGATAACTATTTGCAAATACTGTTGCCATTTTATTCGATCCCACAATATACTCATCGAATTGATTGTAAACTTTTTGAAAACGTTTTTTATCTGCTTTTGAACGCTGTTGTGTTCGTGGCTCTTCCCATCCAAATGTTTTAATTGCTCCATTTGCATGCCAGATTTGTACAATGTGAGTTTTATCATGGTCAAAATTGCAGCCAGCTAAAAATGCATAGTAATTATCACAAATTAACAACTTACTTTCCATGATTTTTTTTAAATGATTAAGTAAAAATGACAAACCATCTGCAAAAAAAGTAACCTTTACTCCCTTATCAGCTAACTTATCTGCACTTTTTTTATAGCTATTTAAACTCAATACTTCAAATGAAATATTCTTTTTTTTCAAAACATCATTTAATTTCAAAATAAATTCTTCATTGCCACTAAAACTCATTAAATAAATTACTTTTCGTGGATTTCTATTTTTATATATGGTTGAAAAAAGTTTTACTAATCCAATATAAATTTCTTTCATTATGAATTTCTCCGTTTAAGGTTCTGGTTCGTAAAAATGACCAATAGTATGAACGTTTTCTGAAATACTTACAAATGCATCTGGATCAGATTCATTTAACGCTGCATGTAATTCAGGAATTTCATAGCGGGTAATTACTGTAAACAAAATGGATTTGGCATCATGTTTATATGCTCCTTCTGCCCCATGTACGATGGTAATTCCACGACGCATGTGAGTTTGAATGCAATCAACCACACTATTAGGTTTAGTAGTAATTACCATTACAAGCATTTTTTGCTGCCGAGTATAAATAGCATCCATTACCTGTGCATTAATAAATAATCCAATTGCTGAATAAAAAGCATATGGCCATCCATAAACAAGACCTGCAGCTAAAATAATAAAAGCATTAAATATCATATTAACAGTTCCTACTGACTTACCTGTCATTTTTCGTACTGTTAAACTGATAATATCTAATCCTCCGGTTGAAATTCCACTTTTTAAGGCATATCCAGTACCATAACCATTTAAAATTGCCCCAAAAATTGCACATATCATTGGATCTTTTGTAAGAACAGTTGGATGTAGTAATTTAATCATCACACTAGAACTTACAACTGCAATAATTGTAAAAATAGTAAATCGATGTCCAATTTGTTTCCAAGCTAAAAAAATTAAAGGCACATTTAGCAAAAAAATTAGTGAAGCAGTTGATAATGGCAATCCTGTATGTTTAAGTAACGAATTTAATAACTGAGCTAAACCAGTAATTCCTGATGAATAAATATGGCCAGGATCCCAGAAAAAATTCATTGCAACTGATACTAATAATCCATAAATAAACGCTGCTGATGCCCGTGAAAGATAGACATGTTTCTTCCACATTTTTTGTAACTCATTCATCGTAACTTAACCACTTTTCCTATAATTTATTTCATTATACTATACAATTGCTTATTATTTTATCAAGGATTAACTATTTATAAAAGGCTTAAGCCTATAAAAAATTAGTATTATACCTCTTTACTCCTATTTTTAAAATAAGATGTAATAAAGGACAATAAAAAAGACTGCACCTTATATTGCAGTCTTACGTTACAGTTATTTAATTATTCTTCTTCATCAGACTCTTCAACTTCAATATGCAAATCTTCAAGTTGTTTTTCAGCAACAACTGTAGGTGCATGAGTTAATGGTTCTGTTGCTTTAGAATTCTTAGGGAAGGCAATTACTTCACGAATATTTTCTTTCTTAGCAAGAAGCATTGCAAAACGATCTAATCCAAGTGCTAAGCCCCCATGTGGTGGAAAACCATAGTCTAAAGCATCCATAAACCAACCAAATTGTTCTTTGGCCTTTTCTTCTGTGAATCCTAAAGCTTTAAGCATGTCTTCTTGAATTTCACGTTGATGAATCCGGATTGATCCTCCTCCTAATTCATATCCATTTAAGACAATATCGTAACTTTGCGCATGACATTTATGTGGATCAGTTTTCAATAATTCCAAATCTTCTTCATTTGGCATTGTAAATGGATGGTGGGCCGCAATATATTGTTGGAATTCTTCACTGTATTCAAACAGTGGCCAATCAACAACCCATACAAAAGCAAATTCATTTTCATTAATCATGTCTTGCTCTTTAGCAATTTCTTTACGTAAATATCCTAAGGAATCTGCTACTACTTTTCTTGTTGATGCCACAAATAATATTAAGTCGCCTTCTTTGGCTTTTGCAGCTTCTATAATTTGATCTTCACGTTCTTTAAAGAATTTAGCAATTGGGCCTACTAAACCATCAGCTGTAACTTTTAACCATGCTAAGCCCTTTGCACCAAATCGTTTAATATATTCTTGTTTTGCATCAATTTGTTTTCTTGAATACTTATCTGCACCACCAGGAACAGTAATTGCTTTAACTTGACCACCATTTTCCAATGTGCCATCAAAGACTTTAAATCCAGCTCCTTTAACTGCTTGGGCCATGTCCTTTAATTCCATTCCAAACCGAATATCTGGCTTGTCAGATCCAAACCGATCCATTGCTTCATCCCAAGAAATACGTTGAATTGGAGTTTTAATTTCAATTCCTAAAGTATCTTGCATAACTGCTTTTAACAATCCTTCAGTCATTTCAATAATTTCATCTTGACTCATAAAGGATGTTTCTAAATCAATTTGAGTAAATTCAGGTTGACGATCTCCTCGTAAATCTTCATCTCTAAAACAACGCGCAATTTGATAATATCGATCAAAACCAGCCCCCATTAAAAGTTGTTTAAAAAGTTGTGGAGATTGTGGCAAGGCATAAAAATGTCCGGGATATACCCTTGAAGGAACTAAGTAGTCACGTGCACCTTCTGGAGTTGACCGTGTTAAATATGGTGTTTCAATATTCATAAAGTGATTTTCATCTAAATAGCGATGAACTGTTTGGGTAATTCGATTACGAATCATTAAAGCACGTTGCATTTCTGGTCGCCGCAAATCTAAATAACGATATTTTAAGCGCATTTCATCAGTTGCATTAGTGTTGTCCACAATTTCAAATGGTGTCAATTTTGCCTTATTTAAAATACGAATATCACTTACTTCAATTTCAACTTTTCCAGTTTTCATATTGGGATTAATCGCGTTTTCATCACGGGCAACTACTTTTCCAACCACTTCAATCACATATTCGCTTCTTAATGAATTAGCGATTTCAAGTGCTTCTGCTCCGAATTCTTGACTAAACACAAGTTGAACAATGCCTTCACGATCACGTAAATCAATAAAAATTAAATTTCCCAAATTCCGTCGCTTTTGTACCCAACCTTTTAAAACGACCTCTTGTCCTAAATATTTTTCATCAACTAATCCTGCATAAGTTGTTCTTCTCACAATTATTCCTCCGCATTAAATAATGTTCTTGAAGTGAGTCATAATTTCATCTAGATCAACTGAATTTTCCTCACCACTTTGCATGTTTTTCAAATTAGCAGTATTTTCTACAATTTCACGTTCACCTATTGTAATCGTATAACGTGCGCCTAATTTGCTAGCAGTTTTAAACTGTCCCTTAGGTTTACGATCAAGATAATCACGATCAGCTGTATATCCTTGGTGACGTAAAGCTTGAACAATTTCTAACGTTTTTACATTAGTTTCAGATCCAATTCCTACAACATAAACATCTAAATAATCATCTAATGACAATTTATCATTTTCTGCATCTAAGACTAATAGTAATCGTTCAACACCTAAGCCAAAACCAACTCCGGAAGTTTGTGGACCACCTAATTGTTCCACTAATCCATTATATCTTCCACCAGCACATACCGTTGTCCATTTACCACCAAATGCCTTGGAGTCACTCATAATTTCAAAAATAGTATGATTATAGTAATCTAATCCTCGCACCATATTAGCATCAATTTCATAATCAATTCCTAAACTTTCAAGTAATGCTTGAACTGTTTCAAAATGTTTTTTAGATTCATCGGTTAAAAAGTCTAAAATTGATGGTGCATTTGCCACTATTTTTTGATCATTTTCATCTTTACTATCTAACACTCGAAGTGGATTTTTATGAAGTCGTTCTTTTGAATCTTCGGAAAGTTGATCTTCAAATGGCTCTAAGTAATCAATTAAAGCTTTACGATAATCTTGACGAGTTTTTAAATCTCCTAACGTATTAATGACTAATTTTAAACTATTAATGTTAACACTTTTCAATAGATCCATTGCCATTGCAATCACTTCTACATCTAAAGCTGGACTATCACTTCCAAATGCTTCTACTCCAATTTGATGAAATTCACGTAATCTTCCAGATTGAGGACGTTCATAGCGAAACATTGGTCCCATATAATATACTTTATATGGCTTTTGATATTCAGGCCCATATAATTTATTTTCAACAAAAGAACGCACTATACCTGCTGTTCCTTCAGGCCGTAAAGTAATATGACGATCTCCTTTATCATAAAAATCATACATTTCCTTTGTAACAATATCAGAAGTATCACCTGAAGTTCGTGAAAATACTTCAAAATTTTCAAAAATTGGCGTGCGCATTTCGTGATACCGATATTTTTTAAATAAATCTCGTGCTTTTGCTTCAATATATTGCCACTTAGCTGAGTCATCAGCTAGTATATCTGCAGTTCCCTTTGGTTTTTGATATTTCAAAAAAACTCATTCCTTCCACTATATTCGTTAAATACTAAAAAAAGCCCTGTTGAATAACTCAACAAGGGGCGCACATGTGCACGCGGTACCACCTTAATTTATCGCTTTAGAATAACGCTCATCACGGTACAATCGTACACCTCCAAAGTGTCTTCACCAGAAAGAAAATACAAATTCACACCTACCCATTTGCTCTCTGAAATCTCTTAGCTGGTTACTCGTCTTTTTCACCGGTTTTATTTAACTAGCTAAATTCTACAAAGGATCTCTTTTTTAGTCAAGTATTCATCATTAATATTCTTTCGTTCTAAATTATAAAAAATTTAATATCTGTAAATTAACTTGCAGATATTTAAAAATTTTTGCTATGATGAAAGTAATATTTATGTTGGAGAGATATTATGTCAGAAAGCGAAAACGAAAATCAATTAGCAGGTCTTTGGGTTGTTATTTTAATCATTATTAGTATTTTAGGATATCGTACTGTTATATATTTTCAACAAGTACCAATTCAAACAAGTGACGCTGCGTTGTATGAAAAGCCTGAAATCAATTCAAAAAAAGAAAGTTCTTTAGCAAAAGGTAGTCGCGTTAAAGTTTTAAAGCATAAATACAATTGGATATATGTTAAAACTGATAAAGGTAAGACTGGTTGGACAGGCACATGGATGATTAGTCCTAATTATGATTATCCTATCAAAAGTTTATCACAAGCAACAATTGTAATTGATGCTGGACATGGTGGAGATGATTCTGGTGCATTGTCACGAGATGGACAAGATGAAAAGAAATATACATTAAAATATTCTAAACAACTTGCAGAAAAGTTACGTCAAAAAGGGGCACGTGTATATATGACTCGGACAAATGATAAAACTGTAAGTTTAAGTAAGCGACCTGAGTTAGCTGAAAAGGTGCATGCCGATGCATTTATTAGTTTTCACTTTGATTCTTCTCCGCAAGACAATACCGCTAGCGGATTTACAACATATTATTATCATAAGAATAATGGCTCATTACGACTAGCAAAAGATGTTAATAGCCAATTAGATTCTGTTGGAATTGATAATCGCGGCGTTGCTTATGGTAACTTCCTTGTTTTACGCGATAATGATCGTCCTGCAATCTTATTAGAAAGTGGCTATATTAACTCCGATCGTGATTTTAGTATGATTTCTGATAAAAATTATCAAAATAAAGTAACCAGTGATGTTGCTAAAGGTTTGGAACTTTATTTTGATGGTAAAAATGAAAATGCCACCGTAGTTAGCGAATCAAATTAAAAAGATGTAATCAATTCGTCAAACAAGACGAATTGATTACATCTTTTTATTATTTAATCCAATTTAAAATTTCACTAATCTGATGAATTCGGTGCTCACAATTAACCGGAGCAACAATCATATCATCTAAATCAAATAAAATTCCCGCCATTTTCGCATTATGTGCAGCTTCAATATCTAAGACACGATCTCCTACCATCACACAATTATCAACATTAAGCTGATATTTCTTCACTAAATAATTTAATGAAGCTGGATTAGGTTTACGCGGAAATTTATTTTCAGCAGTAACTGCATCGGTAAAATATTTTTTTAAATCAAATTCTTCAAGCATTTTTAAGGAACTTTGATTCCGATGTGTCATTAAAAAATTTTTCCCATTGTTTTCAACAACTTTTGCAAGTACTTCTTTAACACCAACAAACGGATGCATTTGTTCTTCTTGCTTCTTTTCAATTTGATCATATGCTTTTCTTAATTGTGAAACATCCTTTAAATTATTCTTTTCACCATAAAATTTAAATGTTTCACCTAAAGAAGTTTGGCGCATATGGTGGTAAACTTCTTCTTCATCCAAGTCAATCTTTTGATTTTTAAAAGCTAATACAAATGACTTTACCATTCCTGGGTACGTATCAAATAAAGTCCCATCAAAATCCCAAAAAAATTCTTGATACAATTTCTTCACTCTTTTCACATTATTTTTGATCGGTATCATAGATAATTGTTATCGGTCCATCATTTACTAAATTTACTTGCATATCTGCACCAAATTGGCCAGTCTCAACTTCAAAACCATATGATTTTAGCTGCGCATTAAATTTATCATAATTTTGTTTAGCCAAATTTGGATTTTGAGCTTGAATAAAACTTGGTCGATTTCCTTTTCTGGTTGATGCATATAACGTAAATTGTGAAACTGATAAAATTTGTCCATTTACCTCTTTAATTGACAAATTAATTTTACCATCTTCATCTTCAAAAAGCCTAGCATTTGCAATTTTGCGGGCGACATAATCAATTTGCTCCTGTCCATCGCCTTCCTTAAAGCCCACTAGTAGTAAATATCCTTTATTAATTTTTCCAATGGATTTTTGACCAACTGTAACTTCTGCAGACTTTACTCTTTGTAATACAATTTTCATGCGTTTTCTCCTTTAATGAATTGGACGTTCAACTAAATATACATCAGGAACTTTTTTAATATTATCAATTAAACGTTGCAAATGTACCTTATTTCTAATTCCTACAACTAAACTAACTGTAGTCATTTGGTTATGATCAACATTTCCATTAACAGCCTTTAATGTTTTAGTGGTATTATTAACAGCTTGTAAAATATCACTTAAAAGTCCACTGCGATTATATCCCTGAATTTTTAATTCTGCATCATAAAGTTTTTGATCATTGGATAAAATATTCCATGAAACGTCGATTAACCGTTGACCTTGCTGCCGTTGTTCACTAACATTAGGACAATCAATTCGATGAATCGAAACACCCCGTCCCTTAGTTATATAGCCAACAATTTGATCACCTGGAATTGGATTACAGCAACGACTTAAATGAACCATCATATTATCAATTCCAGCAATTAAAACATTACTTTGTTTATCTTTGCTCTCATCATTTTTATTAATGTTTTCAATTGTCTTATGCTCTTCTAACAATTGCTTTTCTTGTTTTTTACGTTCTTCATCTGCTTTTTTATCTCGGATATCCTTAGTTAATAGGTTTACAACTCCTGCAGGTTGAATATTACCAAAGCCTAATGCAACATAAAGTTCTTCTTCAGATGGAAGTTGTTTCTTATCAAGTACACGTTTAATATTTTTTTCAGTTAAAACCTTGCGTGGATTATATCCACTTTCAATTAAGGCACTATCTAAAATTTCTCGACCTTTATCAATATTTTCAAGACGATCGCGTTGTTTGAAGAATTTTTTAATTTTATTTCGTGCACGACTTGTATGCACTAATTTTATCCAATCACTGCTTGGTCCTGCCGAGTTAGCTGAAGTTAAAATATCTACAATATCACCATTTTTAATTTGGTAATCTAAAGGAACGATTTTGCCATTAACTTTTGCTCCAGTAGTATGATTTCCTACTTCTGTATGAATTGCATATGCCATATCCAAAGGACCTGCTCCTTTAGGAAGTTCAGTCACATCGCCTTTAGGTGTAAATGCATAAACGCGATCACTAAATAAATCTCCTTTAACGCTTTCCATAAAATCAGTTGCATTTGAAGCTTCATCTTGCAATTCAATGATTTCTTTAAATAAATTCAGGCGATCTCCTGTATCCGTAGCTTTAACAGGATTAGTTTTCCCTTCTTTATATGCCCAATGAGCAGCAATCCCATATTCTGCTACACGATGCATTTCTTCAGTTCGAATTTGAACTTCAAATGGTTTTCCTTTAGGACCGATCACTGTAGTATGCAAAGATTGATACATATTAGCTTTAGGCATTGCAATATAGTCTTTAAACCTTCCCGGCATTGGTTTCCATTTAGTATGAATTGCTCCTAAAACTGCATAACAATCCTTAATTGACTTTACGACTACACGGACTGCTAGTAAATCGTAAATTTGACTAAATTGTTTATGTTGATCACGCATTTTACGATAGATCGAATAAATATGTTTGGGTCTTCCATATATTTCACATTCAATGTGTAAATCTTTAATGGCATCTTTAATGTCTTCAATTGCTTCATTGATACAGTTTATTCGTTCTGTACGTTTAGAGTCCATCAAATGAACAATGCGATAATATTGTTGTGGATTTAAATAACGTAAAGAAATATCTTCTAATTCCCATTTAATTGTACTGATTCCTAACCGATCTGCTAAGGGTGCATAAATTTCAAGCGTTTCATTTGCAATTCGCCGTTGTTTATCTGGACGTAAATGTCCTAAAGTGCGCATATTATGCAATCGATCTGCTAATTTAACGATAATAACTCGCAAATCTTTGGCCATTGCTAATAATAATTTACGATGATTTTCTGCAAGTTGATCTTGATGCGATTTATACCGAATTTTTCCTAATTTGGTAACTCCATCAACGATCACCTCAACATCATGCCCAAATAATTCTTCAATATCACCTAATGTTACATTTGTATCTTCAACTACATCATGTAAAAAACCGGCCGCCACAGTCGCTGGATCCATTTTTAAATCAGCCAAAATTCCCGCAACTTGAATTGGATGAATAATATAGGGTTCACCTGACTTACGATATTGTTCACCATGAACATAAGTAGCAAATTCACATGCCTTTTTTACTAATTTTACATGTTCATCATTCATATACTGACTACAAATTTCAATTACATCATCTGCAGACCAAATTGTTTCTTTTTCCATGTAATCACCTCAATTATTAATAAATTTTTGATGATATCTTTAAAAAAAGAAGATGTGACCAGAATTTTAAACTGTCATACCTTCTTTAAAAATTAATTTTTAAATATTCCATATGTGAGTAAACTAGCAGCTAAAAAGAAAAAGGCTACTACACTTAATACACTCATAAAAAACATCTTTGCTGTTAATAAAAACATTAATGGGAAAATTAATAGTACCCACCAAACATCATCTCGTTTTCCAGCAATAAATCCCTGAACAATTGCCAAAATCATATCAAATCCAAAAATTATAAATCCAATTTTTGTTACATCACTTGCATTAAATACTTGAAATAAATATGGAATTCCAAATGTAAAGATAAGAGCTACTACTACATATTTAAAAAAATTTGTTTTGTTTTTTAATTTGATCATATAAACCAACCTTCATAAAATCTTTATTAATATCTTACTCTAATTCAAAGGCAAATGAAAGTGCCGCCAACAAATACAACGGAGCTGTTTCAGCTCGGAGTATTCGTGGTCCTAATCCAACTGTTTCGAATCCATATTGTCTTAATTCATCAATCTCCGTTAAATCAATTCCACCTTCAGGACCAAAAAGTGCAATCATTTGCCCATCTAAATTTTCCTTCAAATTATCAAATTCTTGATTTAAGGCTGTTTTTTCACCTTTTTTTGCTGATTCTTCATAAGCTACTATCTTACTTTGATAATTTTGCGCCAACTCACCAATATTTTTAATTGAGGTTTGCCAACTAACTTTAGGAATATGTGTACGATGTGACTGTTCGGCCGCATTTTTAGCAATTGTTTGTAATCTTGTGATTTTTTTATTAACTTTTTTTTCATTCCAGCGTGCAACTGAATATTTACTATTAAAAAAGATAAATTGATCTGCACCTAACTGAGTTCCTTTTTTTACAATTTCTTCCGCTTTGTCTCCTTTAGAAACTCCACAAACAATTGTAACTTTAACTGGTAATTCGACAGATTGTATAAGCTCATCTTGAATCATAAAATATCCTTCTTTTTTCTTTAATTCAGAAATTTCACAAAGAAAAACTTTCTCTTTTTTAGTAACTAATTCAAATTGACTACCTTCTTTCATCCGCAAAACATTGATTGCATGATGAAAAATCCCTTCTGGTAAAAGTAACTTTTTATTTTTTTGCTGAATTTCAAATTCTTCGTTTGTAAAAAAGCGTTGCATTAAATTTCATCCTTCGATAAATGGGCAATAATTGAAAACCAATCTTTTTGTTGTAAAATCTCGTCAATTACAAAGCCATTTTCTTGTAATTTTGTTATAATTTCATTCTTTTTATCCTTAATAATTCCGGAGGTAATTAACTTCCCACCATTATTTAATCTTTCTTTTGCCTGTGGAATTAATGGGATAATTATTTCTGCAAGAATATTAGCTACAATTAAATCTACTTTTTGATCTATCCCTTCTAATAGATTATTGGTTGCTACATGAACATCTTTAGCAATTGGATTTAAAGA
Organism: Ligilactobacillus sp. LYQ135; assembly: GCF_053711055.1. NCBI lineage: Bacteria > Bacillati > Bacillota > Bacilli > Lactobacillales > Lactobacillaceae > Ligilactobacillus > Ligilactobacillus sp. LYQ135. The sequence goes on from NZ_JBSJYT010000002.1 coordinate 23,022, forward strand.
TAAATTTTCCTTAGTTGCCTTAATTGCTTCATCATCAATATCATATGCATCAACTTTTTTTACACCTAAATACTTTGCTGCAATGCTCAAAATTCCAGAACCTGTTCCTACATCAATCATGGATTCATTGCCTCGAATTGTCTTTTCCAAGGCTAACAATGCTAAACTAGTGGTTGGGTGAGTCCCTGTTCCAAATGCTCGTCCTGGATCTAAACGAATAACCATTTCATCAGGCATTTCTTTTTGATATTTTTCCCAACTTGGAACAATTGTTAAATAGCGAGTAACTCTTACTGGATGATAATATTTTTTCCAAACATCACGCCATGAATCATCATTAACATTAACTAGCGTTAATTTTGCTTTTCCTGGATCTAACCCATATTGTTTTAATCCTTCAATTTTAATCTTTAATTCAGGAAATTTTTCGACAATATTAATTGTATCTGGGAAATAAGTGATGATTTTAACCTCATCTTGGCCTTCTTGATCGTCAATTTGAACTCCTCCAGCTTCATTTTCCATTAAAATATTCGTAACTGCATCAATTGCTTCATTAGTAGTTTCTACGATTAATTCTGTCCAATTCATTCGATATTCTCCTTAAAATTTAGGATATGGCAAAATTTCCTGTTCATCTTTGTTTTCTTCAACATAGTTTTCAAAATTTTGCATGTTCCAATCCAAATTAAATACTTCAATTTCATCTTGGTTTATAAAATCTAGTAAATCTGATTCACCATTATCCAAAGTTTCTTTTAAAACCGTTAAAAATGCATCTGCTTTTCCTTTTGTCCATCCTTTTTTCCCATTAAAAGAAAGTGTTATTAAATAATCATTTTCATTAAAAGAACATGGTTTAGTTTGATCATACAAAAGAATTTCATCAACAAAATTTATCACTGGTTCAATTGAACTAACGTTATTAGAGTCAATTATTTTTTGATCATCTGTATTTTCCACAAAAAATTCCATCTCTAAAATAAAAGCTCGTTGGGATTTAATCCAATTCCAATGTAATACTCCATCAAAGTCGAACTCTTCAGTATGTTGCGCTAAGTAATCGATTAAAGACTTCTTTTTCATTATATTTGTACCTCAATAATTGATCTATCTTTTTATTCTATCGTGCTTCTAACAATGTTGCAAAAAGTTTTATATCCCAAATTGGAGCGTTCCAAAAAAAATATAAAAAAATCACTGAAATCTTTAATTCTTTTTGATAGAATAAAAGCAAGATATCAGTAAAGGAGAGTCTTTTCATGGCAAAATATAAAATGATTTTAGATTTAGATACTGGCGTTGATGATGCTTTAGCACTTGCATATGCACTTGCTACTCCCGAATGTGATTTAATTGGAATTGTATGTTCATACGGAAATGTAATTACTAAACAAGCAGCTCAAAATAGTTTAGATTTACTTGAATTATTAGGTCATCCTGAAGTTCCTGTATTTATGGGAGCAAACCATTCAAGTACAACTGATCATTTTGATGTTATGCCAATTAGTCAAAAAATCCATGGTAAAAATGGAGTAGGCGATGTTTCACTTCCAAAAGCTCAACGAAGTATTGAACAGCAATCGGGTGTAGACTTTTATATTGAAGCTGCACATAAATATCAAGGCTCATTACTGATTGTTCCTACAGGTCCATTAACAAACCTTGCTGCTGCAATTCAAAAAGATCCTGAAATTGTTTCTTTAATTGGCCATGTTACGTTAATGGGGGGAGCTTTGACTGTTCCAGGAAATGTCAGTCCTGTAACAGAAGCTAATATTAATCAAGATCCTCATGCTGCTGATATTGTTTTTAGAAGTTCACTACCATTAACAATGATTGGTTTAGATGTTACTACTCGGACATTATTAACCAAAGATGAAACTCAACTTTGGCGTGAGTTAAATACTTTTTCTGCAAGTAAATACGCTGATATTGTTGATTACTACATTGATTCATATAAAATTACAAGTCCACATTTAAATGGATGTGCCCTTCACGATCCGTTAGCAGTTGCTGCTGCTGTTGATCCAAGTATCATTCAAACAATTTACTTAAATATGAAAGTAGATACTAATGAACCATATGCAGGACGAACTATTGGTGATGAAAAACGCATCAATGAGCCTGCTTCAACTACTCAAGTTGCAGTTAATGTTGATCGGACTCGTTTCGTTACTATGTTTATGGAAAAATTATCCGATTTACTTAAACAAAATTAAACTAGGAGTTTTTATTTTGGGATATATTGGCGTTTCATTATATGTTTTTTGGCTTTTACTGACAATGTTTAAATTTGGATCTTCACCACAAGATCGTAGTTTTTCATATAGTAAAGCTATTTTTGGAAATATTGTTTGGTATTATAATTTAAGAACAATTCTTTTCTTAATTTCAGCTTTTATAATTGCTTATTATGTTCCACTTAAAATTGCATACTTACTCATTTTCCTAACCGCCATTTTTTTAGGAATTACTTGTTTAAAAAATTTTTTTAAGTTGATTGGTAATCCCTGGGTTGATTTAGGGTTGGCAACTGTATCTACTTTAACTGCTGTTTTAAGTGGAATATTTATCTTAAAAAAATAGGAGGCTTACTAGCCTCCTATTTTTTTAATAATGTGCTGTAATGAAATCTTCTAGTTCTTCATCAAAATTATAACGAGCAACTTTTCCTTGATCGATGTGTAGTAACATTGGAATTTTATTAATTTCAAGTTCTTCCATTAATTTTTTTAAAATTGGATTAGTTGCTTTTTTCGTTGTATCAATGTAGTAAATATTAACTCCCTTTTTTCGTGCTACATAACTTAATCGTGGAGCAAAATTTAAACATTCTGGATTAGATTTTTTACCGAAATACACAAAGAAGCGATCACGATTTTTAATTAATTCATCCCAATTATGTGCCCGAATTTTTATAAAGAAGTGTATCACTTTATCATAAACTTTTTTCTCCCAAAATAATACTTTCTTTTCTTCAAACGTTAACTGGTTATTCAATTTATTTTGATAGCATTTAATAACATATGCTCCTAAAAGAAGTCCTGCTGCTGATAATGTTAAATTTATCTTTTGTTTTTTATTCATTTCATCGCCTCCATAGTATAGTGTAGTGTACATTTATATTATACATTGTTTCCTACTTTAATGCTTAAGTTTGATATATTACAAAATATTACAATAATTACAAATTAGTATCAAAAAGTAATATTACTGGCATATAAATGTTATCTTTCTTAGTTATAATTTTAAGTGATAGTTCAATCAGGAACTATATTGGTTTTTATTGAAAATATACATACTTGAATTATTTATTTTAGGAGTGAACTTTTTAAATGAAGTTAAACAAAGTTTTAGTATCAGCAGCTGCTCTTTCAGGGATTGCAGCCGCAACTACAGCCGCAAATGCAGATAGTGTTACTGTTAAAGCTGGTGATACTGTTTCAGAATTAGCTGAAAAATATAATACGACTGTTGAACAAATTAAAAATGAAAATAATTTAACTGATGTTAATTTTATTACTGTTGGTCAAACATTAACTATTAGTACTGGAAATGCTCAACAAGCACAACAACCAGTTCAATCTACTACACCAACTCAACAAGTTGATAATGCTCAACAACAAGCTGCTCAACAAGCTGCTCAACAAGCTGCTGAACAAGCCGCTCAACAACAAGCTGCTCAACAAGCCGCTCAACAAAAGGCTGCCGAAGAAGCTGCTGCTCAACAAAAAGCTGCTCAACAACAAGCTGCTGAACAAGCCGCTCAACAAAAAGCTGCCGAAGAAGCTGCTGCTCAACAACAAGCCGCTCAACAAAAAGCTGCCGAAGAAGCTGCTGCTCAACAACAAGCCGCTCAACAAAAAGCTGCCGAAGAAGCTGCTGCTCAACAACAAGCTGCTCAACAAGCCGCTCAACAAAAAGCTGCCGAAGAAGCTGCTGCTCAACAACAAGCCGCTCAACAAAAAGCTGCCGAAGAAGCTGCTGCTCAACAAGCCGCTCAACAAAAAGCTGCCAAAGAAGCTGCTGCTCAACAACAAGCTGCTGAACAAGCCGCTCAACAACAAACTACAACTTCAACAACTACAAGTGGTAACAATACTAACTCTTCTTCATCTGAAGAAGCCGCTAAAGCATGGATTGCTCAACAAGAATCTGATGGCAATTATTCTGCACGCAATGGTCAATATATTGGTAAATATCAATTAAGTGCTAGTTATTTAAATGGTGACTACTCTGAAGCTAATCAAGAAAAAGTAGCTGATCAATATGTTGCTAGTCGTTATGGTTCATGGGCTAATGCTCAACAACATTGGCAAGAATTTGGTTGGTATTAAAAATAAAATACTTTATTTAATCAAAAGCGCCTTAGTTATTTATAGAGGCGCTTTTTTATTTTTCTAAAATAAATAGAATAGGATTAATAGATATAAAAAATGAGACTGTAACACAACTTACAGTCTCATTTTTTATCTTATAATTATGCTTTATTTTACATCAATAATTTTTACTACCATGTCTCCACCAGGCGTATTAATTGTTACTTTTTCGCCTTTTTTATGCCCTACCAAACCTTGAGCAATTGGAGATTCATTTGAAATTTTCCCATTAAATGGATCTGCTTCTGCAGCACCTACAATTTGATAAGTTTCAGGTTCATCATCATCTTCTTGAAAAGTAATTGTCTTCCCCACTGATACTTCATCAGAGTCAACATTTTCATTATCAATGATTTCTGCATGATTTAACATATTATCAATTTCTTTAATTCGACTTTCTACAAAAGATTGTTCATCCTTCGCAGATTCATACTCTGAGTTTTCTGATAAATCACCAAATGACCGTGCAATTTTAATTCTTTTAATAATTTCTGCACGTTTATTTGTTTTTAAATCTTCTAATTCCTCTTCTAATTTCTTTTTTCCTTCCAATGTCATTGGAAATGTTTTTTCTTCAGCCATGAAAAATCCTCCTATTATTAAAATTAAGAATCTAACTCATTTTTTTGAATAATATCACGAATTTTAGTAACTAATAAATCAATTGCAACTTGATTTTCGCCACCTTCCGGCACGATAATATCTGCATATCGCTTGGAAGGTTCAATAAATTGATGATACATTGGTTTTACAGTTGAAAGATATTGGTCAATAACAGATTGTAATGAACGCCCACGTTCTTCAATATCACGTTGAATTCGTCTAATAATGCGAATGTCATCATCAGTATCTACAAAAATTTTAATATCCATTAAATCACGTAACCGAGGATCATTTAATACTAAAATTCCTTCAACTAAAATTACATCTTTAGGCTCTTGATGAATAACTTCTTGACTTCTTGTATGAATAGTATAATCATACACTGGAATATCAATAGATTTTCTTTGAAGTAATTGATTTAATTGATCAACTAATAAATCTGTATCAAAAGCATTTGGGTGATCATAATTAACCTTTTCACGTTCATCAAAAGGAACATCATCTTGTTTTTTATAATAAGAATCTTCTTGAATCATTGCAAGTGAATGACCATGAAGTTGCTCAAGAATCGCATTTGATACGGTTGTTTTACCACTTCCTGATCCCCCTGTTACTCCAATAATTACTGGTCGCTGAGTTTTATTATTTTCCATTAATTCCATCCTTTACTTATTTACTATAACCATTGTCTTTTTGAACTTTTTCTACATTTTTTTGATGTTGCTCATAATCTTTAGAGTAATAAATTTTCCCAGTTTTCATATTTGCAACAAAATACAAATAACCTTTGTTACGGTCTTTTGGATATAAAACAGCTTTAACTGCCGTCACTGGAGGATTATTATATGGACCAGGTCCTAATCCATTATTCTTATAAAGATTATATGGTGAATCAACATTTAAATCATCATATGAAATATTTTTTTTATGTTTTCCCAGTGCATACGTTACCGAAACATCTGTTTGAAGTTTCATATTTTTTTCAAGCCGATTTTCAAATACTCCAGCAATCATATATTGACTGTCTAGTGTTGTTCCCTCACCTTCTACAAGTGAAGCTAAAGTCAATGCTTGTTGTACTGTCATATTTTCTTCTTTAATCTTTTTAAAGTACGGTTGCAATTCTTGATTTTCTTTTGCAACCATTTTTTCTACTAGTTGTTTAAGAGTTTCATTGTCATCTACTGAATAAGTTGCTGGGTACAAATATCCTTCAAGTTGATATTTAACATCTTTTGCACCAACTGCAGATGATAATAAATCTGGATACTTTTCTTTTAGTTGATTTAAAAATTGTTGATCATTCATTAACGCAAGAAAATCTTTTTTCTTAAACTTAGTGTTTTTTTGAATTACATCGCCAATTTCATCAACAGTAACACCTTCACGTACTAAAACTTTACCTGATCCAATTGGTGTGCTTGAACCGCCTTTTTGTAATTTTGCTGAGATTTGAGCAAGTGACATCGAAGGCTTAAAATCATAATATCCAGCCTTAAAAGAACCTATACGCTTAGATTTAACATAATAATTAAACACAAGTCCACTTCTAATAACATGTTTTTTTTGTAAAATATCTCCAATTTCTTTATTAGTACTTCCAATTGGAATTTTTACCTCAATTGTTTGATTAGAATTTGGATTTAAAGGCTTCAAAGATTTTTGAACATAACGATAACCTAAAAAGCAGAAGAATAAAAATAGTACAATAATTAACCCAATTGTCCAATGAATAATTCGCTTAGCTAATGATGGGTTTTTTTTGATTGCATGTGAATGCTTATTAATTTTGCTTTCAACATGCGTATCATCATTTGATGTTTGTTTATTTTTTTTATCTTGGTCCAAGGCTACTCCTCCTCAAGATTAGTCTTAGTGTAATCACTTAGTTATATTTTAACGCACATTGACTTCTAATTCTTCTTGTAATTTATTAACCACCTTTTCAAAGGCAAGATTAATTTCATCATCATTTAATGTTCCTTCGTTATTCCGATAAACGAGTGTATATGCAAGTGACTTAAATCCAGTAGCAATATTTTTTCCTTGATATAAATCGAATAATTTAACATCCACTAAGAAGTGCCCACCATTTCGCTTAATTGAATCAACAATTTGTGCATTTGTAATTTCATTTGGCACTAATAAAGCAATATCACGATTAATTTCTGGATATTTAGATACAGGTGTATATACCTTAGTTGCTTTTGGAAGGGCAATAATTTGTTGCATGTCAAGCTCAAACACATAGGTTGGTTTAATTTTTAATTCTTTTGCTAAGTTAGGATGAACTTGTCCAATTAATCCAATTAATGTGTCATTTACATATATTTTAGCAGTTCTTCCTGGATGAAGTTCTTCATATTCTGCAGTAGCAACATAGTTAATCCCATCTTTAATTCCTAATGAATGCAATAAATATTCTACAATTCCTTTTGTTAAATAAAAATCAACTGGTTGTTTTTCATTATGCCAACTTGATTGATGGAATAATCCAGTTAAAGCGCCTGCAATATGTTCAACATCATCAGGGCGTTCTTGATCTTTTTGACGTAAGAAGACCCTACCTTGTTCATATAAAGCAACATCATTTACTTTGCGTGCCTGATTATATGCAATGTCATCTAATAAACCACTAATTAAATTCATTCTTAATGTAGTGTGATCTGAACTCATTGGAAAATCAAGTGCTGTAGTTTCGGCTTCATTTAACATAAAACGAGTTGCTTTAGTTTCAGTTGTAAGACCATATGAAATTGCTTGACTTAATCCCGCACCTTCTAGTAATTGACGTGCAGTTCGAATCATAGATTGCGCTTTTGTATAATGTCCTTCTGTCAAAGGCATTGTTGGTAAAGTCGTTGGAATATTATCATATCCATAAATTCGAGCAATTTCTTCAATTAAATCTGCTTGAATTTCAATGTCCCAACGACGTGGTGGCACACTAATAATTAAGGTACCGGTAGAGTCTTTATCTACCTCAAAACCTAAACGTTCAAAAATACTTGTCACATCTTCATCTGTTAAACTAGTTCCTAGTACTTTATTAATATAAGCACTTGTAATTGTTATTTCAGTATTTTTCTTACTATATGGATTAATTTCTAAAGTTCCACTAACAATATCACCATCACCTAATTTTGCAATTAATGCAGCTGCATTATCTAAAGCTTCTTGAACAGTTGCATAGTTAATTCCACGTTCAAATCGTTGAGAAGCATCTGAATGTAAATTTAATCGCCGTGCAGTCTTTCGAATCATAGAACCATTAAATACGGCTGCCTCTAAAACTATATTTTGTGATTCAGTTGTTACTTCAGTATCTAAACCACCCATAATCCCTGCAATTGCAACTGGCTTATCACCATTTGCAATTATAATGTCTGAATTCCTTAATTCTTGCTCATCACCGTTTAATGTAGTTAATTTTTCACCATTTTGGGCTAATTTAACTGCAAATTTACCACCATCAAACTGATCAAAATCAAAAGCATGAAGAGGTTGTCCATAATCCATTAAAATGTAGTTTGTAGCATCAACTACATTATTAACAGGACGAATTCCTGCGTTCCAAAGGCGTTTTTGTAACCATAGAGGACTAGGTTGTACATTAACATTTTTGATCATTCGTAACTTATAAGGTGCAACCAAATTTGAATCACTTTCTTGAAGCGAAATGAAATCATCAATTTTATAATCTGAATTTTCTTTTACCTCAGGATGTTCAAAATTAACATTGCGATCATAAATAGCTGCAATTTCGTGAGCAACGCCTCGCATACTCAATAAGTCACCCCGATTAGGAGTAATATCAAGATCAATAATACTTTCATCCATTCCTAAGTATTTAAATACTGGTTCACCAGGAATTGCATCTGCTGGTAAAACATAGATTCCATCTTTGTACTTTTCAGGAACAACTTTGTCTTCAAATCCAATTTCTTGTAAGCCACAGATCATTCCCATTGAAATTTCGCCACGCATCTTACTTTTTTTAATCTTAACATGACCAGCGATCCATGAATTAGGTAATGCCACAATTACTTTTTGTCCAGCAGCAATATTAGGAGCGCCACAAACAATTTGATAAGGTTCATTATCACCAACATCTACTTGACAAATGTGCAAATGATCAGAGTTTGGATGAGGAACGCATTCTAGTACATATCCCACTACAATTTTCTTTTGACCTTCTTCACGTTTAGAAACACTGTCAACTTCAACCGCAGTTCTTTCAATTTTTTCACCCAATTCAACAGGATCAATATCATCAACTTTTACATATTCATTTAACCATTTTGTTGAAACCTTCATTGAAATGACTCCTTCCTAGCCTTTTTGTGAAAATTGATTTAAGAAACGTAAATCATTTAAGTAAAATTCACGAATATCATCAACACCATATTTCAACATTGCAAACCGATCTGGACCTAATCCAAATGCAAATCCGCCATAAACTTCTGGATCAACACCTGCCATTTTCAAAACATTTGGATGTACCATTCCAGCACCTAATACTTCAATCCAACCGCTATATTTACATACCGCACAACCTTTTCCTTCACATTTAAAGCATGACACATCTACTTCAGCAGAAGGTTCTGTAAATGGAAAATAACTTGGCCGTAAGCGAATTTGACGATCTTCACCAAAAATAGTCTTAGCAACTAATTCCAATGTTCCTTTTAAATCTGCCATAGTAATATTTTTGTCTACTACTAACCCTTCAACCTGATGGAATTGGTGAGAATGAGTAGCATCATCAGTATCACGCCGATACACTTTTCCTGGTGAAATCATTTTTAATGGTCCCTTAGAAAAATCATGCTTTTCTAGAGTTCTTGCTTGCACTGGAGATGTTTGAGTTCTCATTAATGTTTTATCAGTAATATAAAATGTATCTTGCATATCTCGTGCTGGGTGATCAGGAGGTAAGTTTAACATTTCAAAATTATAGTGATCTTCTTCAACTTCAGGTCCTTCAATAATTTGAAAACCTAACCCTAAGAACAATTTTTCAATTTCATCAATGACTTGAGTCAATACATGTGCTTGGCCTGCTTTAACAGGTTCACCTGGTAAAGTTACATCAATTTTTTCTTTTTCTAATTTCTTAGCAATTTTTTCAATTTCCAATTCATTTTGACGATTGGCAATTGCTTCTGTTAACTCATCACGTACTTTATTAGCAAGTGCTCCTACTTTAGGACGCTCTTCTTTACTTAAATCACGCATTCCACGTAAAACTTCTGTAATTGACCCTTTTTTCCCTAAAAGTTTTACTCGAATATCATCAACTGCTTTGGCATCTGCAGATTTAATGACCTCAAGTCCTTTATTGCGAAGTTCTTCAAGACGCTCTTGCAAGTCCATTTTTTTCATTCCTTTCATTCATAAAACGCAAACAAAAACCTCATCCCTAAAAAAGGGACGAGGTTTTCGCGGTACCACCCTTGTTTTGTTTAAAACAACACTTCATTTAAATAACGGCTTAAAAACCGGATTGTCTTCGATAAATTTCCAACAATCACTCGGGAAGTGAATTCAATTAAAGTTAAGTAAGTTTTTCCCACTATCAAACTCTCACTGAACTTAAACTTTAACCTACTATTTTCCGTCTACGCTTTAATCTTCTAATAACTAAGTTTATCGTGAATTTTAAATTCCGTCAAGTTATTCTTTATTTACAATCTTCTAAAGAGTACCATTTATCTGCCCAATCATGAATTGAATCCATGACTGCCTTTAAATCTTCACCACGTGGAGTTAGTTGATACATATTACGGCATGTATTTGAAGGAACTTTTTCAACTAATTTTTCTTCTTCTAATTCTTTTAAACGTTCAACTAAGACACGATCACTGCACTTACTTACTTTTTCAGAGATTTCTTTAAATCTTTGAGGTCCTTCTGATATTAAAACTTCTAAAATTAGTCCATTCCATTTGCGTCCTAAAATACTGAATGTTTTTTGAAATTTTGGACACAAATTAAATTGACTTTCATAATCTGACTTTGCCATTCCAATCTCCTTTCTATTCTTCTAAAAAAAGGCTGGGACTTTTAGTCGCAACCTTTCTAAAATATTTTTCATTAATTACTAAAATAATGTTGCACCATTATTTTACAACAAAAACTTACTTTTTAAAAGTTAATTTGCAAACGTATGCACTAATTTTTCTGCTTTATTAAGCAAATGATGACTATATTCTTCTACAGCTGATAATTTATCAACAATTGTTACAATATAACCTTCAGAATACTTAGGAGGCAAAAGCGTTGCTCCCCACATATGTTTAATAATAATATCCTTTTCCTTATCTGATAACTTAGTTATTTTTTCAGCATTTCGAACTGCTACACGCGGATGAATCCACGCATGTGTTCCTAAATTAAATTTAGTATCACGCCAATCATAATAGAATAAATCATGCAACAAACCCGCTCTTGCTGTGGCTTTTGCATCCAAATCCATTTTCTTAGCAATTTTATATGACTCATAAGATACTGTAATTACGTGATCTAATCGAGTTCCAAAATGATGTTGTTGATACTGTGATAATTTTTGAACTTCTGGCTTTGCTAATAAATTTTCAACATAACTCATATATTCGCGATCATTACGCCAATCACTGTTTTTCATATAAGCCTCACTATTTCTTTAAATTAATATTTCATCGTCCATAATAGTGGGATTTACTTTAAAAATCAAGCTCAACGATCAATTATCATGAAACTTTTAGTTATTTTTTAATTGAAACATTAGTATTCCTGCAGCAACCGCAACATTCAAAGATTCTGCTTTACCGACAATTGGAATATACAAATTTAGTGATGTTTGTTTTAATAAATCAGACTGCATCCCATTGCCTTCATTTCCCATAATTAATGCAAAATCTGAATGCTTACCAACTTGATTATATGGACGTGCTTGTGGATTTAATTCTGTTCCAAAAACTGGCTTTTTAGCTTTTTTAAAAGCCTTAATCCAAGGCTCTAATGATGCAGAAACCATTTTCAAATGGAACTGACTGCCTTGCATTGAACGGACAATTTTTGGGTTATACACATCAGCCGTGCCATTTCCAAATACAATCCCTGTAAATCCAGCAGCATCAGCAGTTCTTACCATTGTTCCAATATTTCCTGGATCTTGAACGTTATCCATAAATAGCCAAGCTCCGCTTACATTTTCTGGATTAATTTCATTTTGTTGTTTAATTTTAACAACTGCAAAAACTCCTTGCGGATGCTTTGTATCGCTTAAGTGCTTAACTACATTATCTGTGATTTGAATCATATCTGCGCCTTCTGGAACAAAAATTTCTTGCAAATACTTAAAATCTGGCGAAACCATGATTGTTTCAATTGGTTCATTAGTCCGAATAGCTTCCTTAACAAGATGCCAACCATCAAGTAAGTATTTTTGCTGATTTAAGCGTCCTTTTTTAGTATTCAATTTTGACCATGCTTTTACTTGAGAATTATTGACAGATGTAATTACTTTCAATTATTAAAATCCCCTCAAATTATAATTTCCGTTTCCTATTATACATATTAAATTACAAAAATTCATCCCTAAAAATTTAATTTTTTACTCCAATCATTTTAAAGAAATCATACACTGTCTTCTCATAAGTATCCCAATCAGTTAATAAACTAATATCATGTGGCCCATTTGGAATAGTTAATAATTCTTTATAAGGAGCTTGACAAGCAGCATAATTTTTTCGTGCCATATTACACGGAACATAGTGATCAGCTTCTCCATGAATCATTAAAATTGGAATTTTAGCATGCTGGACTGCTTTTAGTGGAGAAGAACTTTCAATTTCAAAATGCCCCATTACTTTAGCTGCAAACTTAACGAATGTATACGTAATATTTACGGGCAAATACATTTCACTAATTTCTTTTTTAATAATTGCTTTCGGAGATGTATATGCACTATCAGCAATGATTCCCACAACATTTTCTGGTAATTTTAATTCTGAAGCCATTAGAACGGTTGCACCACCAAGAGAACCACCAATCAAAACAATTTTCATTTTTTTGTTAAACCGCTTATTGAGATATGTTACCCATGACAAAACATCATAGCGTTCATTAATTCCAAATGAGATTACTTTACCATCACTTTTACCAGTAGCTCGTTGATCAACTACTAAAACATTGTGTCCGATATTACGTACTAATTTAAAAATTCCACCTGAATCATGTACTCCACTTGTTCGATATCCATTAAAGGTAATATCAATCGGTGCATTTTCATCGTACATATATAATCTTCCCCGTAATGTTAATCCATCAAAAGATTTAGTTGTAACCTGTTCATAAGGCTCATTAACCAAATGATCAACTAGTTCGCTCATTTCATTATAGTAAGGCATGTATTGCTTTGTATTAGGGAAATCATGAAAATCTTCCTTCCGATGTGGATTAGAATAAAACGCAGTATTAAAACAATACATTGTGATCAAACAAATCGTTAAAAAAGCAAGTAGCATCTCAAATCATCCTTAGTTATATAAATTTTATATTATATAACAGCATACAATCGTTGACGATAAATAGCAAAAATAACTGCCAAGTTAAAAGATTAAAATTATATCCTACTTAATTTATGCAAATAAAAAAAGCCATGACAAAGGTCATAGCTTCTTTTACTATCAATATTTTGATTATGCATTAAATGCTGCTTCTAGTTGAGGGACGATTTGTTTCTTTCGTGAAACTACTCCTGGAAGATCCATTTTATTATCAACTAATTCTTTCCCAAAAGCTGTTTCAACAACACTTTGTGGTTCACCTACTACTAATAAACGTGTATTTGAATCCAAAATATTTGTAACCATTAGTAAGAATAAATCATAACCATTTTCTTCGTTTTGCTTTTCAATTGCAGCACGTAATCCTTCTTCACGATCAAAAACTTCACTTAAATCAACTGTATTCACTTGGTCAACACGGACAGTTGTGCCATTCATATCAAATGATTTGGCATCTTGAGAAATTAAAAATTCATCTGACTTACTTGAAAGATTTGTTCCTGCTTTAAGCATATCTAAGCCATATTTTTCATAATCAACACCAGCAATTTGAGCTAATTCTTTCACTGCAGCAACATCTTCAGCTGTAGTTGTTGGTGATTTTAATAATAAAGTATCAGAAATAATTGCTGACATCATCATTCCTGCAATATTAGCAGGCACTTCAATTTCATGTTGCTTAAATTCCTTAAGAATAATTGTACTACTGCATCCAAGTGGTTCTGCATGATAGTAAAGAGGAGCTGAAGTTTCAAAATTAGCAATTCTGTGATGATCAACTACATGAGTTACTTGAACCTTTTTAATATCATCTGCACTTTGTTGTGCTTCATTGTGATCAACCAACATTACGGCTTCAACTTCATTTGAAACTGTTTCAACTACACGTGGAGCAGGTTCATTAAAGTAATCTAAAACAAATTTAGTTTCTTCATTTGGTTCGCCTAAAGCAACTGCCTCAGTGTCTGCTCCTAATTTATTTTGTAAGTATGAGTATGCCTTTGCAGCTACAATGGCATCTGTGTCTGGATTTTTATGTCCAAAAATTAATTCTTTCATCGGAAAAACTCTCCTTTAAATCAATCTTCTAGTAAAAGGTTATTCCTTTTCATTTAGTTCTGTCAAGCGCGAAACATAATCTTTTTGTGCAAGATATTCATTAAATTCACTTAACATTTTTTCAATTCTTGGAATTTTTTCTTTTCCTTTACGATAAACAAATGACAACTTAAAATCAATTTCAGGTTCAAAAAAAGCAGTGTACATTTTGTCTAAACCAACATTATTAGCATTTACATAAGATGCTGGTAAAGCGGTATTAATCCCCACTTCACGTGCAAACCTATAAATTGCAGCAGATTTTGTAAAATGTGCTACTCCTTTAGGAGAATCCAACATTTCTTTTCTAAAAAAGTCGTTAATTATATCACTTAAATAGTAATCTCCTGGATATGTTACCCAAGCCTTACCTAAAGTTTCCTTTAACTTCACTCGTGAACGTTTTTTGAGTTGTTCATTTTTATGAAGAAAAACTAACTCATCATTAATAATTGTTTGGCTATCATATGGCTTCCAATTTTTAATACTTGAATCTGGCAAATACATAATTCCAATATCAATTTGATTATCTTCTAAATGTTCCCAAAGTTCTTTTCGCGATAAAACATGGAAAGAAATATTAACTTCAGGGTGAGCTTTATAGTACTTTACTGCAAAATCTGTAAATACAGCGTTTTCAATTGATGAAAGTAAACCTACATCTATTTTTCCTTGGTTAACTTCTGTTGAACGTTGAATTTGATCAGTTGCATCACTAACCATTTCATATATTTGATGAGTTGCATCTAGTAAAGTATATCCTGCATCAGATAAGTGCAACTTTTTACCTACATTGTAAAAAAGTGGTGCACCCAAACTATGCTCTAATTTCTTAATTTGTTGCGTTAACGCAGGTTGAGAAATACCCAATATCTGTGCAGCCTGCGTATAATTCATTGTTTCTGTTAATTGTAAAAAATAATCGAGGGCTTTAGAAGGTAAAAAACTACCTTTTGTATTTTTCATTATTTGAATTCCTTTCAATAAGCTTAATATTTCGTACCGGACGTATAATTTTTATACATATTTTATACATAATTCATTTATATCATAGCGCTAGTGATATGAATGTAATTCTTTTTAATAAAAAAAGAATTAAAGCAATTTGGAATTTAATTGCTTCAAATTCTCTATTTTGCCTTAAGCGTTTTTTTAAGTTCATTTTGAATTTTTTGTAAGTTGCTTTGTGGAACAACTTCATATGAAACTCCATTAATCATCTCAGTTTGTCCTTGCAATTGTAATTGATTAATGTTTTTACCACCACGGTAATGTATGAAAATCTTTTGCATATCACTGAATGTAAGATTTGTCTTCATATTGGCAGATAATACATTTAAAATACTCTTATACTTTACAATGCTTTTTACACTTGCAAGTTTTTCAATCATTGCAGTAACTACTTGTCGTTGTCGCATTTGTCTTCCATAATCGCCATTCGGGTCTTCATGACGCATTCGGATATACGCAAGAATATTACTACTGTCAATTGTAATTTCACCTTTTTCAAAATGAATACCATCGCTTGTAAAATCCAAATTATTATTAATTTTAACAGGACCAATTGCTGCTGATAACTCTTTTAGCCCCTTCATATTAAGCTCAATATAGTAGTTAATTGGAACTCCTAAATAACTTTCAACTGTATTCATCGCTCCGCTAATTCCATCATAAGAATATGCCGCATTAATTTTGTTATCAGTTCCATGACCTGCAATTGAAACCTTTGTATCACGCGGAATACTTACTAATGTTGTCTTATGATTGTTAACGGCAGCAACCATGATAGTATCAGATCTACCTTGATAGGATCTTCCATATTCTCCTGTATCTGCACCTAAAATCAAAACAGAAAATGGATGCCTACCATCCAATTTGATAGTTTGTTCTTGTTTCACCTTTTTATATGTATTTTTTAATGCGCTATTGGCATCATAATACATTTTCGCAATTGCCAACACATCAACAAGCAAAAAAATGCCTAATATAATCCCCAATTTCTTACCCCACCCCATCTTCTTTCGCTTACCATGTGAATGATGATGTCGATGGTGATGCCGATGTTGATGTAAATCATCATGATCAGCCATATTCATTCCTCCATAATATAGTCTCAAACACGATAATTATAGCAATATGTGAGATTAAGGTAAAGTCTATTTATTGCTGAACGTTCCATTTTTCTGGTGATTTACGCCATTTCTTTAATATTTCAAGTTGTTTTTCAGTAATATATTTTTCTTCTTTAGCAACTTCGAGTAGTTCTGAATAGTTCGTTAAAGTCGTAAAACTTAATTTAGCATCAATGAAATTTCGTTCAACTACTGGCAATTGATAACTAAAAATAGCACTTACCCCAATTACATTTGCGCCATCCTTTTTAGCTGCTTCGACTGCCTTTAAGACACTTCCGCCAGTCGATAGTAAATCATCAATTAATACCGTTTTGGCATTTTTCTTTATAATTCCTTCAATTTGTTTACCTCTTCCGTGATCTTTCGGTTTTGAACGCACATAAATTAAAGGTAAATTTAAAATCTCTGCAACCCATGCTGCATGGGGAATTCCTGCAGTTGCTACTCCACCAATCACTTCTACATTTGGAAAATTAGTTTTAATTTGATTAGCAATTCCTTGTGCAATTTCTTTTCGAATTTCTGGATAACTAATTGTCAATCTATTATCACAATAAATTGGACTCTTAATTCCACTTGCCCATGTAAAAGGTTCTTCTGGTGAAAGTTTCACTGCGTCAATTTTAAGTAAATTTTTAGCAACCGATTTCATTATGATTCCTCCATCCATTCAGTTTTAATTCTTTGATATGCTTTAATTGGATCATTACTTTGTGTAATTGATCTGCCAACAACCAGTCCGTTAGAATGATTTTGTGCAGCCTTTTGCGGAGTTACTACACGTTTTTGATCATTAACATTATCACCTAATAAACGAATTCCTGGTGTAATCTTTAAAAAGTCCGCTCCACATGCGTCATAAATCAATTGTGATTCATTGGCTGAGCAAACCACCCCACTCACCCCACATTTTTGAGCAAGTTTGGCATAATTTACAACACTGTTTTCAAGTGAAGCATCGACTAATTGTTCTTTTTTTAACATCTGAGGAGTAATTGAAGTTAATTGAGTAATTGCTAAAATTTTAGGAATATGATTTGGATTGCCTTCCTTTGTACCTAATACTGCTGCTTGCATCATTTCCGAACCACCAGCTGCATGAATTGTTGTTAAATCTACACCTAATTTACTAATTACTTTCATTGCTTGTTCTACAGTATGAGGAATATCATGACATTTTAGATCCAGAAAAATTGAGTATCCCCGTTCTTTTAATGCCTTAATCAGATCTTGTCCCTCACTATAAAATAATTCCATTCCAACCTTAACAAATAACTTTTGCTCTTTTGGGAATTGATTTAAAAAATCAAAAGTAATTTCTTTATTGGGAAAATCTAATGCAATGATTGGCTCATTAATTTTCATTATTAAACTCTTCTTTCACTTGTTGTTTTAAACTTTCAATACTTGAAATTTCTAGCTCATTTAATCGTTCTTCAAGTGCAGTTGCTAAATGGGGAATAATCTTTTCGTCTTTAAAATGAGCCGAACCAACTCCAACAGCACTAGCACCTGCTAAAAACATTTCGATCACATCATCAACATTTTCAACTCCACCCATTCCAATAATTGGAAGGTCAACATTATGAGCAACTTGATAGATCATTCGAATTGCAATTGGCTTAATTGCTTCACCTGAAAAACCACCAATTTTATTTCCAATAACTGGTTTACGCGTTTTTACATCAATATGCATTCCTAAAACAGTATTAATCATTGAAAGTCCATCTGCTCCACCTTTTTCTACTACTTGAGCAATTTTTACAATATCAGTTACATTAGGCGAAAGTTTTACATAAACTGGAAGATTGTCACTTACTTTCTTAACTTCACTAGTTAATCTTTGCGCAATTTGAGGGTCGGTTCCAAAACTCATTCCACCTTGACTAACATTAGGACAAGAAATATTCAACTCTAATGCGTTTAACATATGACTATTAGCTAGTTTAGCAGCTACCTCAATATAGTCGTTTTCGCTTGCCCCTCCTACACTTCCAATTATTGGTAAATCAGGATATTTTTCACGTAATCGTGGTAATTTTTCATTAACAACTACATCTACTCCGGGATTTTTTAATCCTACTGAATTTAATATGCCATTAGGTAATACTGCAATCTTAGGATCTAAATTACCATTTCTTTCACTTGGAGTAGTAGTTTTGATCACCAGTGCACCCAATTGATTTAAATCCATATTTTCTGCTTGTGGAGTATCACCAAATCCAAAAGTTCCACTTCCTGGCATTAAAGGGTTTTTCATCTTTAATCCGGGCAAATTTACTTCAATTCTCTTATTCATTTTGATTTCCTCCTGTTAAAGTGCAGTTGCAACAAACGATTCATTTTCAAGTGATTTTAATAATGCATCCGCAGTCTTTAAAGACGTTAATAAGGGAACATTATAGCGAATTGCATTTTGACGAATAATAAATCCATCTGAATTATGTGATTGGTCAGTTCCCATTGTATTGATTACAAGATTAACTTCATGATCTTTGATTTTATCTAGTAAATTAGGTGTAGTTTCTTCAATTTTGGAGACTGAAATTGCATGAACACCATTTTCTTGCAAAAATTGAGCAGTTCCCTGCGTTGCTAAAATTTGATATCCAATTTGTTCAAACCGCTTTGCAATTTTTAGTGCTTCAATTTTGTCTTGATCATCAATTGTTAGTAATACTTTTCCATTTTTACAAAGTACTACACCTGCTCCTTCAAAAGCTTTGTATAGTGCTTTTTCAAAACTTTGATCCATTCCCATAACTTCACCTGTTGATTTCATTTCTGGTCCAAGTAAACTATCAACATCGGTTAACTTATTAAATGAAAACACTGGTGCTTTAACATAAACACTGTCTTTTTCAGAAAGAAGGCCATTTTTTAGTCCTTGCTCAGTTAAACTTTTACCCATAATTGCATAAGTTGCTACTCGCGCCATTGGAATGCCAGTGATTTTGCTTAAAAATGGAACTGTTCGACTTGCTCGGGGATTAACTTCTAAGACGTAAACTTCATCATTATGAACAATAAATTGAATATTCATAATTCCAACACAGCCAAGTTCAACTGCTAGTTTAATAGTAGCTTTTTCAATTTGCTCTTTAACCTTTAAACTAAATGATTGTGGTGGATAAACCGCCATTGAGTCTCCTGAATGAATTCCAGCTTGTTCAATATGTTCCATTATTCCTGGAATTAATACATTTTTCCCATCACAAATAGCATCAACTTCGCATTCTTGTCCTACTAAATATTCATCAATTAAAATTGGATGTTTTTGATTAGCTGGTTCATGTACTTGTAAATATTGTTCTAATTGTGCATTATCATAGATAATATCCATTGCTTTTCCACCCAAAACATAACTTGGACGGATTAATACTGGAAAACCAATTTTTTGAGCAATGTCTTTTACTTCTTGCGTAGTACGAGCTGTATCCCCTTGAGGTTGCTTTAATCCTAATTTTTTAATTACTTTATCAAATACATCACGATCTTCTGCTGCGTTTAAGTTTTTAACCGAGGTACCTAACACTTTGATATTATGTGCATCTAGTTTCTCAGCTAAATTAATTGCGGTTTGACCGCCAAATTGTAAAATTACACCTTCAGGTTTTTCTAAATCAATTACATTTAAGACATCTTCTAATGTTAGTGGTTCAAAGTAAAGTTTGTCAGAAATTGAAAAATCAGTTGAAACAGTTTCTGGATTAGAATTCATCACAATTGCTTCATAACCTAATTTTTGTAAAGCTTTAACACAGTGTACGGTAGCATAATCAAACTCAACACCTTGACCAATTCTAATGGGACCAGAACCAATTACTAAAACTGATTTTCGTTTAGAACGCATACTTTCATTTTCTTCATCATATGTGCTATAAAAGTATGGTGTCTTCGATTCAAATTCTGCAGCACAAGTATCTACCATTTTAAATACTGGAGTTAAATGATTTTCTTTTCTAAATTGCCGAACCTCATCTTCAGTCACATTCCATACACTTGCAATGGTATCATCACTGAATCCATATCTTTTAGCAATTTTCAACTCGACAAAATTCATCGGATTAGCTTTTAATTTTTCTTCAATTTCAATAATGTGTTTAATAATATCAAGAAAGTACTTATCAATCTTAGTTAATTTATGAACTTCATCCAATGTATACTCACGTCTGAATGCTTCTGCTAAGTAAAAAATTCGGTCATCTTGAACATTAACAAGTTGATTTTCGATTTCTAAGTCGCTTATATTTTGATAACTAGTAGTAGTTAAACTACTTTCATCAATTTCAAGCGAACGAATCGCTTTTTGGAAAGCTTCTTCTAAATTTCTTCCTAATGCCATTACTTCACCAGTCGCTTTCATTTGACTACCAATTTTACGATTAGCATCATAAAATTTATCAAATGGCCAACGAGGAACTTTTACTACAACATAATCTAGTGCCGGCTCAAATTCTGCAAAAGTCGTCTTTGTTACTGGATTTTTTACTTCATCCAAGTTAAATCCAACTGCAATTTTAGCTGCTAACTTGGCAATCGGATAACCCGTTGCCTTAGAAGCAAGTGCTGATGACCGGGATACCCGCGGATTAACTTCAATTATATAATATTGATAACTTTGCGGATCTAATGCAAGTTGAACATTGCATCCTCCTTCAATTTTCAAAGCACGAATTAATTTAAGTGCGCAGTCACGTAACATTTGATATTCACGATCAGATAAAGTTTGAGTAGGTGCTACAACAATTGAATCTCCTGTATGAATTCCAACTGGGTCAACATTTTCCATTGAGCAAACTACCATTGCATTATCACTTTGATCACGCATTACTTCAAACTCAATTTCTTTATAACCGGCAATCGATTTTTCAATCAAACATTGATCGACTGGAGATAAGTCTAACCCATTCATTGCAACTTTTCTTAATTCAGTTTCATTTTTACACATTCCGCCACCAGTTCCTCCCATCGTGAAGGCTGGTCGCACAATTACGGGATAACCAATCTCATTTGCAAATGCAAGTGCATCAGTAACAGTATTAACCGTTTTTGAAGGTAGAACTGGTTCGTGAAGTTGTTGCATTAGTTCTTTAAATTTTTCGCGATCTTCTGCTTGATCAATTGCTTTTAAATTTGTTCCAATTAACTGAATGTTAAACTCATCTAAAATTCCTTCATCATTTAATTCAATGGCTAAGTTTAATCCAATTTGCCCTCCTAATGTTGGCAAAATTGCATCTGGATGTTCTTTGCGAATAATTCGTTCAACTGATTTAGCAGTAAGCGGCTCTAAATAGACTTTGTCTGCAATTTCATGATCAGTCATAATAGTAGCAGGATTTGAATTTACTAAAACAACTTCAAATCCTTCTTCTTTTAAAGCTAAACATGCTTGTGTTCCTGAATAATCAAATTCAGCAGCTTGACCAATAATAATTGGCCCTGATCCTAATACCATAATTTTGTGAATATCTGTTCTTTTAGCCATTTAATTCTTCCTTTCTTGAATCAATCATTTGCAAGAAATCATCATATAAACTTTCTGCATCATGGGGACCAGGAGCAGCATCTGGATGAAATTGAACTGAAAAAGCAGGATATTCACGATGACGGACTCCTTCGATTGTGCCATCATTGATTTCTACATGTGTAATCATTAAATCAGTTTTTTCTAAAGACTCTGCTTTTACCGCATATCCATGATTTTGTGATGTAAACATAATTTCTCCAGTTGCAATTTCTTTAACCGGATGATTAAATCCACGATGTCCAAATTTCATTTTAAAAGTATCTGCACCATTTGCTAAACACATTAATTGGTGTCCTAAACAAATTCCCATAATTGGAAACTTTCCCATGATTTCTTTAATCATTGAAATTACGTTAGGTAAACTTTTAGGATCTCCTGGGCCATTTGATAATAAAACGCCATCTGGATGAAGTTCAAATATTTTTTTGGCACTGACAGTGTAAGGAATAACAATCACATTACAATTACGCTTACTTAGTTCTCTTAAAATACTATGCTTTGCACCAAAATCAATTACAACAATATTTTTTTTCAGTGCCTGGATTAGGATAAGGCTGCTTAGTTGAAACCTGAGCAACTAACTGATCAGTTAAAACAGTTGCTTTAAGCTGTTCAATTGTATGATTTTTATCTTCAATCGAGTTTACGAGACAGCCTTTCATTGTACCATGTTTCCGAATAATTTTTGTTAGTTTACGGGTATCAATTCCACTTATTCCGGGAATATTATTTTGTTTTAAAAAATAATCCAAAGAATCTTGTTTCCGCCAACTACTAGAGTAGCGTGCCAATTCACGGCATACTACACCACGACACTTCGGTTGTAAAGATTCATAGTCATCTAAATTAACTCCATAATTTCCAATTAATGGATTTGTAAATACTAAAATTTGATTCGCATAAGATTGATCAGTAATTGCTTCTTGGTAGCCTGTCATTCCAGTAGAAAAAACAACTTCTCCAGTAGCAATTTGATTTGCTCCAAAGGCTTCACCTTCAAAAACATGTCCGTCTTCAAGCACTAAAAATCGTTTCAATTTAATTCTCTCCCTTGCAATAATATGCAATCTTGCCATTTACTAAAGTCATTACTGTCTTGCCATATAACTCTTGATTCGTAAATGGCGTATTTTTCCCTTTTGAGAAATAATCTTCATCTTTGAACTTAAATTGTGTATCAAGATCAAAAATTGCCATGTCTGCTACATCGCCAACTTTCAACATTCCAGCATCTTTAAAATTAAAAATCTTAGCTGGCGCAATGCTCATCCACTTAATCAGTTGCTGTAATGAAAATACACCATTTTTTACATACTTAGTATATAAAGTTGCAAATGCGGTTTCACTTCCAGTGATTCCAAATGCAGCTGTATTCATTCCACAGCATTTTTCATGATCAGCATGGGGAGCATGATCTGTAGCAATTAAATCAATGGTGCCATCAAGTAACCCTTCAACTAATGCAGTTTGATCTGCCTTTGTACGCAATGGCGGATTCATTTTATAGTATGCGTCGTCTTTTACAACCATTTCATCATTTAATAACAAATGATGGGGAGCAACTTCACAAGTCACATTCACACCTTTTTGTTTAGCTATTCTAATTAATTCCACACTTTCTTTGGTCGAAACATGGCAAACATGATAGTGGACCTTTGTTTGCTTTGCTAAAACTAAATCACGTGCTAACTGTGCAGTCTCACATACATCTAAAATCCCTGGTAATCCTAATTTCTCCGCATTTTCTCCAGCATTCATTACGCCGTTAAATTTTAACGTATTATCTTCAACATGGGCTGCAAGTGGCAAATGTGTTTTTTTAATCCCCTGCATTGCCTTAAGCATTGTACCAGCATGTTGAACGCCGTGCCCATCATTACTAAATCCACATATTCCAAGTTGTCGCATTTCTTGATAGTCAATTAAGTCATCACTAGTTAAATCCTTGGTAATTGGAGCATACTGTCTAATATGCACAACCCCATTTGCTTGATTATTTGTAATCATTTTCCGCATTAATTCTGCATTACTTGGAACAGGATCAACATTTGCCATTGCACAAACAGTTGTATATCCTCCATGGGCTGCTGCTAAACTTCCAGTATGAACATCTTCTTTATATGTCAATCCTGGATCACGGTAATGTACATGCACATCAATTAATCCTGGAACCACATATTTGCCAGTTATATCATAAATTTTTAAATTATCATGGTTAACTTCATTTAAATTGCCAATTGCTTGAATTTTTTGTTCATCAATTAGTACATCAGCTTTTACAAAACTATCATTTTGAAAGACTAATCCTCCCTTTAATAAAAGCGCCATTAATTCAGTCCTCCAATCTGATTTCCACGCATCACTGCTTCAATCATCGCCATGCGCATAAACACCCCATTTTGCATTTGTGCAAAGAACCGTGATTTAGGTGCTTCAACTAAATTAGATGATAATTCAACGTCCCGATTAATTGGACCTGGATGCATGATAATTGCATCCTCTTTCATTTTGTTATAACGTGCATTAGTTAATCCAAATTCTTCATGATATTGAAGTGCTGAAAAATTACCTTCATTCTTATCTTCATCATGTCGTTCATGTTGAACTCGTAAAAGCATAACGACATCAACTTGATCAACTACATCATCAAGTTGGCAATGCTTACCATATTGATCAAATTTTTCATCATACCAATAATTAGGACCTGCAAAATAAATTTCAGCACCTAATTGATGAAGTAAGCTCATATTGCTACGAGCAACACGTGAACTTGTAATATCTCCTACAATTGCAATTTTTAAGCCATCAAAGTGCCCAAATTCTTCATAAATTGTCATTAGATCTAACATACATTGAGATGGATGTTGGCCACTGCCATCA
Source organism: Ligilactobacillus sp. LYQ135 (assembly GCF_053711055.1). Taxonomy (NCBI): domain Bacteria; kingdom Bacillati; phylum Bacillota; class Bacilli; order Lactobacillales; family Lactobacillaceae; genus Ligilactobacillus; species Ligilactobacillus sp. LYQ135. Next base: position 48,205 of record NZ_JBSJYT010000002.1, read on the forward strand.
CCGCCGTTTAGAATTGCCATGTTTAAATTTTGTTCTTTAGTTGGATTGGTTAAAGATTGGTAATATTCATTTTGAGAATGGCGAATTACACTCATTTTAATTCCAAGTGCATTTAATGTAAGCAAAGTGTCATATAAAGTTTCTCCTTTGGAAATTGAACAATGCTCAATATCAAATGGGATTACTTGAATTCCTAATTTTCGTTCTGCCATTTCAAAACTTGTATGTGTTCGGGTTGAATTTTCAAAAAATAAATTAGCAGCATAAACTGGTTCAGTTAATTCTAATTTTCTCGTTTCATTCTTAAAGCCTTCTGCATTTTTGATTAAGGCTAAAACTTGTTGATTTGATAAGTCTTCTACAGATACAAAGTGTTTTAATGCTACATTTTCCATGTGTATAATCTCCTTTATTATAAATAAAATAGTCTACCTGTTTCCAGATAGACTATAGGTATGGTATGACTTTAATTATCACAAAAATACCAACCTATTTTGCCCTCTCTGGAGTCAATTAAAAAGGTTAATATAAAATCATTTATTCATTTTCTTTTTTTAATTCGATGCCATCTTTACCATCGATTTCATCAACATAAACTGCAACTTGTTCATTAAGAGCGGTTGGAATATTTTTTCCGACAAAGTCTGCTCGAATTGGTAACTCACGATGTCCACGGTCAACTAAAACTGCTAAATTAATTTTCTTTGGTCGGCCTTGGTCCATTAAAGCATCTAATGCTGCCCGAATTGTCCTTCCTGTAAAAAGAACATCATCTACCAAAATGACATGTTTACCTGTAATATCAAATAAAAGTTGTGAATTACGCACAATTGGTTCATCTTTAATATTACGATCATCTCGATACATTGAAATATCAAGTTCTCCTACTGGAATTTTTTCACCTTCTAATTGCTCCAATCGTTGGGCAATTCTTCGTGCTAAATAAACGCCTCGTGTTTTGATCCCAACTAAAACTAAGTTATCAATTCCTTTATTGCGTTCAATGATTTCATATGTCATCCGTGTTAATGCACGTTTAACAGCCATTGCATCGTAAATTTCCTTTGCCAAATTGATTCCTCCTAACAAACAAAAGACTTAGCCAACACAAAACTAATTTCGCGTAGACTAAGTCAGTTTACTTCCGTAATTTACCTTCTTAGTCTCACGGGACTAGTTTTAAAGGTTTTATTTATATAAAGATACATTCATTTAGTTGATTTGTCAAGCTTATCTAAAAATTTTTGAAAATTTTCTGGTAATGGTGCAGAAAAAAGCATTTCTTTACTTGTTCGGGGATGAGTGAATCCTAAAACAGCTGCATGTAAAAACTGTCCGCTAGTACCAATCACTTTGCGTGGTCCATAAAGCGTATCACCTACTAACGGATGCCCAATGTATTTCATATGCACCCTAATTTGATGTGTTCTTCCAGTTTCTAAAATGCATTTTACTAAAGTATAATTGCCATAACGTTTTAGTACTTCAAAGTGGGTGATTGCTTTTCTCCCATCTGCAATTACCGCTTGTTGCTTACGATCTTTAGGGTTTCTTCCTAATGGAGCATCAATCGTTCCTTGATCCTCATTAATATTCCCATAAACTAAAGCAAGATATTCTCTTTTATTAGTTTTTGCTTTTAACTGAGCTGCTAGTGAACGATGTGCCATATCATTTTTGGCAACCATTAATAAACCAGATGTATCTTTATCAATTCGATGAACAATTCCAGGTCTAAAAGTGCCATTAATTGTTGAAAGTGGTGAATGGTATAGTAATGCATTAACTAACGTATGTTGAGCGTGCCCAGGAGCAGGATGTACTACCATTCCTTGTGGTTTATTTACTACAATCACATCTTCATCTTCATAAACAATATCTAGTGGAATATTTTCTGCTTCTAGTTTCAGTTGTTGAGGTGCTTGTGGTTCAACCGTAATTTCATCATTTTCTTTAACATTATATTTAGGTTTTTCAATTTTTCCATTTACTTTAATGTGTTTATTTTTTATTAACTCTTTAATTTGTGAACGTGATAAATCAGTATCCAATTCACTTAAAACTTTATCTAATCGTCCTTTTTGTCCTTGAATTATATATGTTTTCATTCGTCATCACCTACAAAAAGAGCAATTATTAGTAAAATTACTCCAATAGTTAATGCACAATCTGCAACGTTAAAAATTGGAAAGTTCATAAAGTCTAATGCAAACATATCCACTACATAACCTAATCTTAAACGATCAATGAAATTTCCTAAGGTACCACCAATCATCAATGCAAGTGCCCATGCAAATAATTTATCATTCGTATTTTTCTTCAGCAAGTAAACCATAACTATTAATGCTACAATCGAAATAACAATAAATGATACTTGCTGTCCTTGAAAAATGCTCCATGCTGCACCATTATTGCGTACATTAGCTAATGACAAAACATGTGGAATAAAATTAATCGTTGAACTTAATTCAATATGAGTTACAATCCACCATTTAACAACTTGATCAATTCCTAATATTCCTAAGCTAATTAATAAATATCCCCAAAATGGCATAATTACCTCCGCACTATTAATATTAATGTTACTAGTATAGCGCGTTTTACTAAATTTTAATATAGTCCACTAATTTTTCCTTCATCAGATAAACTCATGCCATTAGCAGCTGGAACTTTTGGTAAACCTGGCATTGTTAAAACATTTCCAGTTAAAGCAACTAAAAATTCTGCTCCTAATTTAGGGACAAATTCACGGATATGAACAGTAAAATCTTGTGGAGCCCCTAATAATTTAGCATTATCAGAGAAAGAATATTGAGTTTTAGCCATACAAATTGGCATTTTATCCCAACCAAGTTGTTTAAATTTTTTAATTTGTTGCTTAGCTTTAGGACTATACTCAACATTATTTCCACCATAGTATTTTGTCACAATTGTATAAATTTTGTCTTCAATCGATTCATCTGCAGAATACAATGGTTTAAAAGTTGAAGGTTGCTCACATGATGTAATCACTTCTTTAGCTAAATCAATTACTCCTTTTGAGCCATTTGCCCATCCATTTGAAATGACCGCAGTCGTTTGATCCTGTTGGCATAATTCAATTATTTTATTTAATTCGTTTTCAGTATCAGTAGCAAAACGGTTAACTGCAACTACTACTGGGATCCCATAGTTTTTCATATTACGAATATGTCGTTGCAAATTAACATATCCATTTTCAATAGCAGCAACATTTTCTTCATCTAAATCTTCTTTTTTAACGCCACCATTCATTTTCAAAGCTCTAGCAGTAGCTACGATTACCACGGTATCTGGAGTCTTTTTAAGTTTAGGACAAACAATATCTAAAAATTTTTCAGCACCTAAATCAGCACCAAAACCAGCTTCAGTTATTGTATAATCAGCTAACTGTAAACTTGTTTTAGTTGCAATTAAACTATTACAACCATGAGCAATATTAGCAAAAGGTCCTCCATGAACAAAAGTTGGTGTATGTTCAAGTGTTTGAACGAGGTTAGGTTTAATTGCATCTTTTAACAAAAGTGCAATTGCATCAGTTACTCCAAGTTGATTAACTGTAACTGGTTGTTTATCAAAATTATATCCAATTACAATTTGACCAATTCTTTTTTTCAAATCAGCTAAATCAGTTGCCAAGCAAAGTACTGCCATTAATTCTGAAGCAACTGTAATGTCGAACCCATCTTCTCGCGGAATTCCTTGTAAAGGTCCACCTAAACCAATTACAGTATGTCTTAAAGCACGATCATTGATATCTAAAACACGTTTCCAAATAACTCGGCGTTGATCAATTTTTAATTCATTGCCTTGATAAATGTGATTATCAATCAATGCTGCAAGTGTATTATTAGCAGTTGTGAGCGCATGCATATCGCCTGTAAAGTGCAGGTTAATATCCTCCATTGGAACAACTTGAGAATAGCCCCCACCAGTTGCTCCACCTTTTACTCCCATAACAGGTCCCAAGGAAGGTTCACGTAAACAAATCATTGTGTTAGTGCCTAAAGAAGTCATTGCATCTCCTAATCCAATAGTAACTGTTGACTTTCCTTCACCTGCAGGAGTTGGATTAATCGCTGTTACTAAAATTAATTTTTCCTTTGTTTTAGGATGGTTAGATAAAGGTAAATTAACCTTAGCTTTATACTTTCCGTATAACTCTAGATCTTCTTCATTAATCCCTGCTTTGTGCGCAATTTCTTGAATTGGTTCCAAAGTAGCTTGTTGTGCGATTTCAATATCATTCATTAATAGTCGCCTCCTAAACAGTAATACATAGATGTATTTATTTTATCATATATAATTATTAAAATCCTTTATTTGCAATGTCTTTTCGATAATAAGTATTTTCAACTGGATTTTTTGCTAAAACCCGATAAGCATCCCGACGCGCTTGATATAAATTATTAGCATGTCCTACTACTGATAAAATTCGACCACCATCGCCATATAACTTACCATTTTTTTCTAAGACATTCGCATATTCAATCTCAACATTTTCACTTACTTTAAATTCTGGTAGTTCCTGTCCTTTAAGTGGTGCTTGCGGATAATTTTTAGCTGCTAAAACAATATTTACATACATCTCTGAACTAATTTTTAATGGCGGAATTTCTTCATTGAAAACTGCCTTGGTTAAAACATCTGCAAAATCGTTTTTGATTCGTGGCAAAATCACCTGTGCTTCGGGATCGCCTAATCGAACATTATATTCAATCACTTTAGGCCCGTCCGCAGTTAAAATGATTCCAATATATAAGAAACCAGTATAATATGCTCCTAGCTTTCGGACTCCCTTCATTGTTGGTTCAATTACTTTTTTTACGACTTCTTCATACTGCTTTGGAGTTAATTGAGGAGTCGGACTATATGCACCCATTCCTCCTGTATTAGGTCCTTGATCTTTTTCATACGCTTTTTTATGATCTTGAGCAACTGGTAAAACTTGATAGGATTTTCGGTTTAACAAAGTAAAGAAAGAAAATTCTTGTCCCTCCAAATATTCTTCTAATACAATGCGATGATGCTCATCAATGACTAAATTATCTAGTATTTTTAACGCTTCTTGTTGATCATGTGCAATATATACTCCTTTACCTCCTGCTAATCCGTCTTTTTTTATAACTAACGGAAAATTATATACTTGAAGTCCTCTCAAAACACTTTGACGGTCATTATAACTATCATACTGAGGAGCTGGAATTTCGTATTTTTCCATAAAATCTAACGCAAATGATTTAGAAGTTTCTAATTTTGCAATATTAGTAGTTGGTCCAATTACCCTTAACCTCAATCGACGAAATAAATCAACAATCCCCTCATCAATTGCTGTTTCCGGTCCAATTAAAGTCCACTTGGCATTGCAATCACGTGCTAAAAAAGCAATTTCGCCTAATTGATCTTCATTTACCTCTGTAACTTTAACCCCAATTTTTTTCATTCCTGGATTTCCAGGTGCACAATAAACATCTTTAATCGATGGACTTTCCATTAACTTTTTACAAATTGCAAATTCACGTGCTCCTGAACCCACTACAAGTACATTATATTTTTCTTTCATTCTAATTCTCCTAATGTCTAAAATGCCGGTGCCCAGTCATTACCATCGCAATCCCATATTTATTTGCCATGTTAATGGAATCTTGATCACGAATCGATCCTCCAGGTTGAATAATTAACTTAATTCCATGTTCTGCTGCATACTGAACAGAATCATCCATTGGGAAAAATGCATCACTTGCTAATACTGAATCATCATTAATATACTTTTGAGCATGTTCAATTGCAATTTTCACGGCATCAATTCGGTTTGGTTGCCCTGCTCCAATTCCAATTGTTCTTTCTTGATTAGCAATTAAAATTGCATTTGATTTAACATTTCGAATGGCTTCCCATGCAAATTTAAGTGTTTCCCATTGCTTTTGAGTTGGCTGTTTTTGAGTAACTACTTTCCATTCAGCGAGGTCTTCTTTCAAAGTATCTTGTTCTTGAACAAGTAAGCCTCCCATTACAGAAACTGTCTCCAATCGTGGATCTTCGTTTTTGCTAGTAAAGTCAACAGTAAGTAATCGTAAATTTTTCTTTTTTGCTAAAATCTCAAATGCATCATCATCAAATCCAGGAGCAATCACAATTTCTAAAAAAAGTTGGTGTAACTTTTTAGCAGTATTTAAATCAACCTTCCGATTTAAAGCAACAATGCCTCCAAAAATAGACACATTATCCGCCAAGTACGCTTGATCCCACGCTTTTTCAATGGTTTCACCTCGCCCAATTCCACATGGATTCATATGCTTTACTCCTACTGCAGTTGGTCCTTCAAAGTTTTGAATAATTCTTAATGCTGCATTTGCATCTTTAATATTGTTGTAAGAAAGTTTTTTCCCATGTAATTGTTTTGCTTGGCTAATTGAAAAAGCTTTTGGAATAGCGTCTTGATAAAACCATGCATGTTGATGACTATTTTCACCATAGCGCATAGTTTCAACTAAATCATATGTTAAAGTCAATTTTTCTGGTGCTTCAATTTGAATTTGTTGTTCAAAATATTTTGCAATCAATGCATCATAAGCAGCTGTTTTTTGAAAAACCTTAGCTGCAAGTTTTTTTCTTAAATCAAGGGTAGTTTCGCCATGATTTTCTGCTAATTGTTTTAATACCTCATCATAATCTAAAATTTCAGTAACCACGGTAATATCTTGATAATTTTTAGCAGCTGCCCGTAACAAACTTGGACCGCCAATATCAATTTGTTCAATAATTTCTGAACTTGATCCTCCTTTTTCAAGAGTTTCTTTAAATGGATATAAATTCACACAAACAAGATCAATTGGAGTAATTTGCTGTTGTGTTAATGTTTTCATATGATCCGAATTATCACGCTGTGCTAAAATTCCTGCATGAATATTAGGATGAAGAGTTTTGACCCGTCCATCTAAGATTTCTGGAAAACCAGTAATTTCGGTTACTGATTTAACTGGAATTCCAGCATCCTTCAATGTTTTTAAAGTGCCACCTGTGGAAATAATTTCAAAACCATTTTGAATGAGTCCATTTGCAAATTCGATTAAACCAGTTTTATCTGAAACACTTAATAATGCTCTTTTCATTCTTTCTCCTCCATTTTTTGGAATATTTCTTTTAATACTTGGGGATATAATTTATGCTCAACTGTATGAATTCTATTTTCAAGTTGTGCTAAACTATCATGCGGATAAATTGGAACATGCTGTTGTTTAATAATTGGTCCAGTATCTAAACCAGCGTCAATATAATGTAAAGTTACTCCCGTTTGAGTACGTCCATTTTTTAAGTGATCTTCATAGGCGCGCTCAATTGCACGTAAACCTTGAAATTCAGGTAAATAAGATGGATGTAAATTAATTATTCTTCCCTCATACACATCTAAGATAGTTGATCCAATTACTTTCATATACCCAGCTAATGCAATTAAATCAATTTGATACTTTTTTAGAATATTTAAAATTTTTTGTTCATAAGCAACTTTATTTTGACATTCTTTTATTGTAAAAGTCTCTGTGGAAACGTGATATTTCTTTGCCCGTTTAAGCACGTATGCATCGGGGTGGTCGCAAAATAAAAGTGCCAGTTCATTTTCTTTAAATGATTTTCTTTGAAAATTTTGTGCCAATACTTCAAAATTAGAACCATTGCCGGATGCAAAAATTGCAATTTTCATTTGAATACTTCTCCATTAATGCTGATTTTAAAATCTGATGTTTTCTTTTCTAAAAAACCAATTTCAAAATACTTAGTCTGTTGTTGCTCTAGTATTTGTTTAACTTCAGTTATATTTTCCTTCGAAATAGCTAATACCATGCCAATTCCCATGTTAAAAGTTTGATAACAATCATGAGTATTTAAATTTCCACATTGCTTCAAAAATTCAAAAATTGGTTGATTAACCTCACGAGGCAACTTAATGGTTGCTTGCAAATTATCATTAAACATTCGAGGAACATTCTCAATTAATCCTCCACCTGTAATGTGTGCTAACCCATGAATTAACTTCTTATCCAGTAAAGGAAGCACTGTTTGCACATATATTTTAGTTGGCTTTAATAAAGCTGATTGAATTGAAATTCCCTTTAGTTCTGGCGGACAATCTTGAAGATTATAGCGATGATCTTTAAATAAAAGTTTACGTACTAGTGAATAACCATTAGAATGTAAACCACTTGAGGCCAGTCCAATTAAAATATCTCCTGCTTGTGGTTTATTTCGTGTTATTAAATTATTATTATCAACTGCACCAACCGCAAAACCAGCAATATCATATGTTTCTTTAGCATACATATCAGGCATTTCAGCGGTTTCTCCGCCAATTAATTGGGCCTTAGCTTCAATGCATCCATTCACAACTCCACTAATGATTTTTGTTAACTTATCAGGTTCATTTTTTCCTGTCGCAATATAATCAAGAAAAAATAATGGGCGTGCTCCTTGAGCTAAAATATCATTAACACACATCGCCACACAGTCAATGCCAATTAACTCATGCACATTGGCTTGTTGTGCAATCATTAATTTGGTTCCAACTCCATCAGTACTAGCGACTAGTTTTTTTGTTTCCCAATTGTAAATTCCTCCAAAATTGTCTAAGTTATCAAACGAATTTTGAGTCTTTGTTAAATTAACTAAATTCTTAATCTGCTTTACAAATTGATTACCTGCAGCGATATTTACACCTGCTTTTTCGTATTGCCCCATATTAAATTCCTTTCTGTTGATTCAAAGACTTTAGATAATCTCCTTTATAATCATATAAAGGTGTTGGATAATTCCCATCAAAGTATGCAACTGTTAATCCTCCATTAGGTGCATTTAAAGCATCTGGAATCGCAATTGAATTAATCAACCCTTCAATACTTAAATAACCTAATGAATCCGCCCCTATTAACTTGCATATTTCTTCAACGGAGTGATTAGCTGCAATTAACTCTGCTCGCGTTGAAATATCAATTCCATAAAAACACGGAAACTTAAAGGGAGGAGAAGCGATTCTCAAATGAACTTCCTTAGCACCAGCCTCTTTTAACAATTTAACAATTTGGGCACTTGTTGTTCCGCGAACGATTGAATCATCAACTACTACTAATCGTTTTCCCTGAATCACTCCCCTCACTGCTGATAATTTCATGCGCACACTTTGAGAACGTTTTGCCTGCGTTGGTTCAATGAATGTTCGCGCAATATATTGATTTTTAATTAATCCCATCTCATACGGAAGTCCACTCTGCTCGGCATATCCAGATGCTGCTGATAAGGATGAATTGGGAACTCCAATGACCATATCTGCATGTGCAGGTTGTTCAATTGCTAGTCTTTTCCCCATTTTTTTACGTGCTTTATGAACATTTACTCCATGAATATTTGAATCTGGACGTGCAAAGTAAATGTATTCCATCGAACAAACTGCTAGCTGAGTTTGTTCAGTAAAATGATCAATCTGCAATCCTGATTGATCAATTTTAATTAACTCCCCTGGTTGTACGTCTCGAATAAACTTAGCTTCAACTGCATCTAAAGCACACGTTTCACTCGCAATTACATAAGCGCCACTTTTTCTTTGCCCAATACAAAGTGGTCTAAACCCGTTTGGATCAAGTGCTGCAATTACACAGTCAGATTTTAATAATACATATGCAAAACCACCATGAATTTCATTTAAACTTGCTTTTAATGCTGCCATAAAATCCATCTTTTTCTTTTGCCGAAGCAAATGAATTAAAACCTCAGAATCAGAATCTGATTGAAAAACCGCTCCATTTTCTTCAAGTTTTGCCCTAAGTGTTTGTGCGTTTGTTAAATTTCCATTATGTGCAAATGCAATATCGCCATCTTGAAAATGAAATAAAAATGGTTGAATATTTGTAATTGAATCACTTCCACTAGTTCCGTATCTCACATGCCCAATTGCATTTTTTCCTTTCAATTTTTTCAAATCATTAGCATTGGAAAAAACTTTTGATAGAAGACCTTGATCTTTATGTTCAATCAATTCATTTTCATTACTACTAACAATTCCCGCTCCTTGTTGTCCCCGATGTTGAAGTGCATTTAATCCAATATAAGCTAAGCTACTTGCATTTTCTTCCCCAAAAATAGCAAATACTCCGCATTTTTCATTTAATTCTTCATCTCCATTAAATTCGGAAGTGATTCTTGCCAAGTCTGGTGTGCCTCCTTTACATCAAAATTTAATTCTCCATTGCTGCAATTAATTTTTACAATTGACTTATTTGTGACTATTCCTAATTTATGTGCCTTACCTTGGAAAAGTTTTTCAAAATCAATACATTTTTCGTTTGGAACACATGCAACCATTCTTCCTGGAGTTTCGCTAAATAAATAAGAAAGTGGGAATGACACATTTAAATTAATTCCAAAAGAAGTATCAAATAACATTTCAGCCAAAGTTACCGCTAAGCCACCTTCACTAACATCATGTGCTGCACTAATCAATTCTGCTTTAGTTGCCTGTTTAATCAAATTAATTTCTGCTAACTTTTCATCCCAGTTGATTTCACTTAAAGAACCTTTAATTTTACCAGTTAGCATCTTTTGAATTTCGCTTCCACTAAAGTCTGCATCAGTATTTCCAATTAGGTACAAAATGCTGTTTAAATCACTAATTTTGTTATGAATTCGTTTATTGACATTCTCCATAAGTCCTACCATTCCAACCATTGGCGTAGGATAAATTGCTTTACCATTGTTTTCGTTATAAAGTGAAACATTTCCTGAAACAACTGGTGTATTTAACTTTTTACAAGCCTTTGCCATTCCTAAAATTGATTGGTGTAATTCCCAATAAACTTCTGGATTATGCGGATCACCATAGTTTAAGCAATCAGTAATTCCAAGTGGTTCAGCTCCAACTGATAAAATATTCATTGCGGCTTCAAGTACGGCAATCTCACCTCCAATTCGTGGATTTAAATATACAAAACGACCGTTACCATCAGTTGTCGCTGCAAGTGCTTTTTGACTATTCCGAATTTTAATTACGCCTGCATCTGCTATTTGATTTGGTCCAAAAACGGTTGCTGCTCGTACTTGTGAATCATAAGTCTGAGTAAACATTTTTTTAGACGCAATGGTTGGTTGTTTTAAAAGTTCATAAAACGTTTTTTGAGGATCTGCGATTTGAATTTGGGATTTATTTTGATCATGGATTAGATGTTTAGGTTTTTCTTCTTTGCCCTTTTCCTGTAAAACATCGGTTGTTAATGATGAAACTGGTATATTTGCTACTAATTCATTATTATGCATTAATTTATATTGAGCATCATCTGTAACATAACCAATTTTTACTGCATCTAAGTTATATTTTTTAAAAAGTTGAATAACTTCATTGACATGTTCTTTTTGCACACATAATAGCATTCTCTCTTGAGATTCACTTAGCATAATTTCATATGCATTCATTTGTTCTTCGCGTTGAGGAACTAAATCTAAATTTAAAACTACTCCGGTTTTAGCTTTTGAAGCCATTTCACAACTAGACGAAACTAATCCAGCTGCCCCCATATCTTGAATTCCTACAAGCCAATTTGGATGCTTTTGAATCAATTCTAAGCATGCTTCCATTAAAAGTTTTTCCATAAATGGATCGCCGACTTGAACTGCCGAACGTTGCGTTTCATTTTCATCACTAAAATCATTAGAAGCAAAAGTTGCTCCATGAATGCCATCACGACCTGTTTTAGCTCCAACATAAATGATTGCATTGTCTAATCCTTGAGCTTTGCCATGTTGAATATCATTTATTTTTAATAACCCTATACTCATAGCATTAACTAAAGGATTTCCTTGATAGCATTCATCAAATGTAGTTTCGCCAGCAATTGTTGGTACCCCAATACAATTTCCATAACCACCGATTCCTGCTATAACTTGATTAATTAAATGCTTAGTTTGTGCATCTTTGATTTCACCAAAATGTAACGAATCAAGGGAAGCGATTGGACGAGCTCCCATACTAAAAATATCTCTTAAAATGCCACCAACACCTGTGGCTGCTCCTTCGTAAGGTTCAATAGCTGATGGGTGATTATGACTTTCAGCTTTAAAAGTAACTGCTAGTCCATCTCCAATGTCAATAATACCTGCACCCTCACCCGGTCCTTCTAAAACCTTGTCATTTTTATTAGGAAATAATTTTAAAAGTGGTTTTGACATCTTATATGAACAATGTTCACTCCACATAACTGCAAATAAACCTGTTTCAGTATAATTAGGTAATCTTTGCAAAAGTTTATTACAAATATACTCATATTCTTTTTCTGATAGTCCCCATTCTAAATATGGTTTCTTATTTTTAATTTCCTGTGGACTCATTACTTGATCCATTTCAATTCTCCTTATCCTTGATGTAATAAAGACTTAAACATATTTAGTCCTGCAACGCTTCCAGTATTTTTGTCAGATGCACGTTCTGGATGAGGCATCATCCCAATTACATTCCCACGTTCGTTACAAATTCCGGCAATATTATTTAAACTCCCATTTGGATTTTCACTTGAATATCTCAGTACAATTTGATTGTTTTTTTCAAGTTTTTCAATTACATCATTTGAAGCAAAATAATTTCCATCCATATGTGCAATTGGTAATAAAATTTTTTGTCCGTGTTCATATTTATTTGTAAATGGTGTTTGACAATTCTCGACTGTCAATTCAACATCTTTACATACAAACTTTAAATGGTCATTTTTCTTTAATACTCCTGGAAGTAACTGTGCTTCAGTTAAAATTTGAAATCCATTACAAATCCCAATTACAGGTTTTCCTTCATAAGCAAATTGTTTTACTGCTTTCATAATTGGTGACAAGCTTGCAATTGCTCCACATCGCAAATAATCTCCATATGAAAAGCCCCCAGGAAGGATAACTGCATCATATTCAGATAAACTTGTTTCTGTATACGCAACATAGTTAACATTTGTATGACAAATTTCTTGCAATACATAATGCAAATCTGAATCACAATTTGAACCAGGAAATACAATTACTGCAACTTTCATTAACGTTCCTCCATAATTTCATATCGATATGTTTCCAGATTGAAATTTACTAATAATTCTTGAGCTAAGTCAGTAATTGTTTTTTCGACATTTTGGTCATTCTTCAACTCAACATCAAAAAATTTCCCCATTATAATATCTGAAATTGTTTGATAACCTAGATTTTTAGCTGCCATTGTAATCACTTCACTTTGAGGATCATAAACAGATGGTTTTATATTCACAAATAAGCGTACTTTTATCATTTCTATTCTCCTAATACATTTTTTAATCGTGTTAATACATTTTGATACGTACTTACCAAGTCACCGATATTTTTTCGATATACATCTTTATCAAAACATTGTTGAGTTGTCTTATCCCATAAACGACAATTGTCAGGCGAAAATTCATCAGCTAAAATAATTTTGTCGTTTGAAGTTCGACCAAATTCAAGTTTAAAATCAACTAGTTGAAAATTAGCTTGATCAAATAATTCCGTAAGTAATTTATTTACCTTTCTTGAAAGTCTCCACATTTCTTGAAGCTCTTCATGAGTAACAATATTTAATGCAACTGCTTGCGACTCATTGATTGCGGGATCGTCTAATTGATCATTTTTATAGCACATTTCTTCAACTGCTGGAGTTAATTTTATTCCTTCAGCAATATTAAATTTACTTGTAAAGTGACCGGCACTGTAATTGCGCGTAATCATTTCAAGCGGAATAATCTCCACTTTCTTGACTAACTCTTCTGTTGGCGAAAGTGTTTTTAAATAGTGTGTTGGAATATTATGCGCATTTAAAAATTCAAAAATTAGTGTTGAAATTTCATTATTAATTTTTCCTTTATCTTTCATTTCAGTTTTTTGTTTACCATTTAAGGCAGTTACTTGATCTAAATATACAATTTTTACAATTTCAGGATCCGAAGTACTCCAAACTTCTTTTGCTTTTCCTGTATATAATCTATTCTGCATGTTATCCACCTCCAACAATAATATATTTCACATTAAAACGAACGTTATAAGCTGAAATCACTTTATACATTCATGATATAATGCTCACAACCATTCGTCAACACATTTTATGGATGTTTATACTAAAAACATCCATAAAGTACATACATTAACTATTAATCAACGCTTTAAAAAAAGATAAATTAATTTAAAGTGATAAAACACGAACAAAAAAAGGATTGTGATTTAAATCACAATCCTTTTAATCTTCATTCCAAATATTCGTCTGTTCAAGTTGCACTAATTCTTCTTCAATATTATCCGTTAAGATTGTTATATGACCCATTTTACGATTTTTTCTAATCTCATCTTTTCTATAATCATGGAAGTGCCAATTACTATGTTCAGGGAGAACTTGACGAACCTTATTTAAATGTTGTCCTAAAACATTAACCATAATCACCTTACTTAACAAATCAATTCGAGGCATTTTCCAACCACAAATCGCTTTATTATGAATATCAAATTGTGAAAAATTGCATGCCTCAATTGAATAGTGTCCTGAATTATGAGGCCGCGGTGCAAGTTCATTAATGTAAATTTGATCATCAATTCCAACAAACATTTCAATTCCTAAAATGCCATAAAGATTGATTTTGTTAGCAACATCAACTGCAATTGTTTGTATCTTCTTTTGAATCTTTGGCTCAATTCTTGCAGGCACAATACTTTCATGTAAAATTTGATTTTGATGAATATTTTCACTAACCGGAAAAACGCTCACATCTCCTGTCAAACTACGTCCTACCATTACAGAACATTCTAATTTGAAATCAATTTTCTTTTCTAAAATACATGGTTTATGTTTTAAAATCTGAGTTCCTGCTTTAAAATCTTGTTTCGACTTTATTTGAATTTGTCCTTTACCATCATAACCACCTTTACAAGTTTTTAAAAAGCATGGCATCCCAATTTCCTTAATTGACTTTTTTAAATCTTCTTGTGAATTTATAATCCTAAAAGCAGTAGTAAAAAAACCATTTTGATTTAAAAAAGTTTTCTCTTTAATGCGATCCCTAGTTATTTCCAATAAATCTGTTCCTTGAGGAATTTCAACTTTATTGGCCACTTGTTTTAAAGCATCCACGTCTACATTTTCAAATTCATACGTTAAAACATCTGCTTGAGTTGCAAGTTGATCAATTGCATTAAAATCTGAATATGAAGCAACAATTTGGTCATCTGCAAAATATGCAGCTGGACATTCCTTATTCGGATCTAATATAATTACTCGCATTCCTAAAATCCTTGCCGATTGTGCAAGCATTTGTCCTAACTGTCCACCACCAATAATTCCAATTGTACCTTGAACTTGAATTTTTTTCTTATTTAAGTTTTGCATTACTTTCTACCGCCTGATCATGTTGTTTTTTTCTAAAGCCATTAACTGCTTTTTGAATTTTGACATCATTCAATCCTAAAATTTGCGCAGCTAAAAGTGCTGCGTTTTTCGCACCAGCTTTACCAATTGCTGTAGTTGCTACGGGAATTCCTGCTGGCATTTGCACAATTGACAACAAAGAATCCATTCCATTTAATGAACTTGTCTTGATCGGAACGCCAATCACTGGTACTAAAGTATTTGCAGCAATCATCCCAGGCAAGTGAGCCGCTCCACCAGCTCCTGCAATAATTACTTTTATATCCTCCTTACTTGCATTTTGTGCATATTCGATCATTTCTGCAGACATTCGATGAGCAGAAATAATCCTTTTTTCATAACTGACATTTAATTCATCTAATATTTGAGTCGCATTCTTCATTGTTTCCCAATCCGAAATGCTTCCCATAACAACGCTAACCTTACTATCCATAATTTCATCTCCAATCCACTTAAATCTTAACAGTTGCATCAAACGATGTAAACCCAACTCTGTTATATAATTCGTTTTTTAATAAATAAAAAGATAAAAACGAACTATAAAAACAACCATCAATATACAAAACGAACATTAAAGTAAATTGCATAAAAAAAGATCATGAAATTTCATGATCTTTTCCATTTATATTATTCGTTTTCAAGTCGAACATTTAATTTACGAGCAACTTTAGGCATTGTTAAAAATTCATAATCCCGATCAGTCGTTTTAATCTTTATAACTCCCCATTTGTTTACTTCAACATCCTTCACTTTACTTCGTTCAATTTCTTGACTATTAAAAACAATTAACGCATGATAGTAAATTTTTTGCGAATCAACTATAATATATCTTCCTTTAATTTCAATAAAAGTAACAATTAAAAATATAATCAATGTTATTAACGTCCAAACTTGAAATACTGTAATTTCTAACCATAATAACATGCTAAACAAGAAAATCATTCCCGTAAATGACCAACAAGTAATTGATGTGGGAACATCGGGTTGAATATAAAATTTCTTATTTTTCATTTTTCCGCCTCCATTACTTAATCCGCTTGCCCCAATATTGGAACAAATCAGTTCGTAAAGCCCCATTATACAATTTACGCTTTTTAGTAGCTATTTGCCCATAATATTGTTCAAATTTTAAGTCACTTGTTAAAATGTACTTACTCCAGCTTGTTAGCGGACGATAAACTTCTCCCATTTGCTTATATAATAAACGCACATTATTTTGATCGCTTAATCGTTGTCCATAAGGTGGATTAGCAATAATTACCCCATTAATTTTATCAGTGTGAAAATCTTTAACGGCCATTTGCTTAAATTTTATTTTATTTAAAACACCTGCTGCTTTAGCATTAACTTGTGCAATATTAACCATTCTTCCATCAATATCATATCCACTAATATCTAAGTCAGCATCAGTTTTAGTAGCACTCAAAGCTTCTTCTTTTACATCTAAAATTTGTTTTGGAGTAACTTGTAACCATTTATCAAATGCAAATTCACGTTTTAACCCTGGAGCAATGTTCAATCCAAATAGTGCTGCTTCAATCGGAATAGTTCCTGATCCACATACTGGATCAACAAATGGGTATTCGGGATACCAATTAGAAAGTAATACTAATGCCGCAGCCATATTTTCTTTTAAAGGAGCTCCTCCTTTATCAACCCGATATCCACGTTTAAATAAACTTGATCCAGTCGTATCCAACATTACAATTGCCATATCCTTATTTATTGCAACTTCAATTGAATATAAGGAACCTGTTTCTGGGTATTTTGTTCTCCGATGATAAATTTGATTCATCCGTTCAACAATTGCTTTTTTACTAATAGATTGAATACTAGGAACATTATGTAATTTTGATTTCTGTGACTTAGCATTTACAGGGAAAGCTGAGTCTAAAGCTAACCAATCTTCCCAAGGAATACCCTTAACATTTTCAAATAGTTCTTCAAAAGTATTAGCTTTAAATCTAGCTAATTCTATTTTGATGCGGTCAGCTGTTCGCAACCATAAATTAGTTTTAATCACATCATTAAAAGAGCCTTCAAAAGATACTTTGCCATTTTCAACATTTACTTCATATCCTAAGTGTCTTAACTCTTTTCCTAAAATTCCTTCAATTCCAGCAGCACAAGTAGCAATTAATTTCATTTCTTATCATCCTCATTAACTAAAAATAAAAAAAGAGGTTACGACTTGCGTCACAACCTCCAACCTGTCATATGCAGTGCTCTATAAGCCACGTTCCGTACGTCATCCAACCAGGAATTGGAATCAGTGGTAATCATCTATCTGCGAGTTAAAACTCGCCCCCATGATTAGTTCATTTCCGTCATGAAGCGCCCCTACCAAAATTTGGGTTACCTGCTCGAGGGGTTTACCGCGTTCCACTAGTAATGTTTCCATTACTACTTCGTCACTGTGGCACTTTTCAAGACTACTCAGACATGGTATTAAAACTTTAGCCTTTTTGTCTGCCGTTACTCATTATTAGTGAGTACCTTGCCTTATTTTTTCAGCAAGCACGATCACTACAGGCATCGCAGCCTGTGCAAGCTTGGACTTTCCTCAGACTGCAAAAGCAGCCCGCGATTACCCGAACACTACACGATTTTATTAACCTTATTTAACTAAAAACGACTACTTTGGTCATCATCACTATTAAGTTGAGCACCAAAAACCCGCCGTTCCAAATTAGAAAGACGCTTCAAAATATCCATATTTGTCATATTTGAAGTTGGTCTTGCAGTTTGACCAGACTTACCAACAGCAACTTGTTTTGTTAGTTCATCGACCTTACTTACAAGACGATCGTTTTCCATTTGTAACCGTTGATTTTCCTTAGTAAAGGTCTCATAATCTTTGATTACCTTATCTAAAAATTCATCAACATCTGCTGGGTCATATCCCCGCATCTTAGGTTTGAAATGTTTATTTACGATTTCTTTAGGCGTAAGATTGACTTTCTCCATAAAATTACACCTCATCTCCGTTAGGTACTTAACTCATAACATTTAAAATTATATCACAACTATTTAAGATTGCCAATATTTTTTATCATTTAATTCAATTGATTTATCTTGCAAATCTTGCATGTTAAAAATTGTCAGAGAATATTCATTACTTTCTTTAAACTTTTGAATAGCTTCATAGTCATACTTAGACTTTCCGGGATATTCAAAGTCATATATCATTAAAGCCGCATCTGTATGCGTTAACATAAATTGCTGATAATTTTTTAATTGTTTTGGTGATTGGTATGCTTGCTTGCTAGTACTTGCAACAAAATCCACCTTATTTTCTAGTTCAGTTAACTTTTGTTGATTATTTTGGTTCCACTGTTTTCCAAATCCACTGTAAGGATACATTAATGAAGTCTTCAACTCAGGATAATCTTTTTTCAATTCTAATGCTTCCTCAATAGCCCATTGTTCAATGCCTAATTGGCCACTTGAAATTATCCATTCTAATCTATTATTAAATTGTTGTTCAATAAACTGTCTTAAAGTGTATTTAATAACTTCTATTTTGGGATCATTGTCATTAAATATTCCTAGTTCATAACTTCGATATCCAGTAACCCATAATCGCATATTATTCTCCTTAAATTTTAGTTATTTTTTAATTCATTTTGCCATGAAACCAGATAAATGGTAAAATACCGGGATAGGAGTGTGGTTTCACATGACTTTAAATTATCCTAACGGAAAATCTTACTCTCAAAAGCAGAGTAACATATATCATAAAAAACATGCACAAAAACAAAATATTATTTATGGAAATCGTGGGATGTCACTTGAAGAAGAAATTAATGCTAGTAATGCCTTTTACCTTGCAAGTAACCTTGCTGTAGTCCATAAAAAACCGATTCCAATTCAAATTGTTGATGTTGATTATCCTAAAAGGAGTGCTGCAGTAATTAAAAAAGCGTACTTTAAAACACCATCTACAACAGATTATAATGGTATTTATAAAGGATATTATCTTGATTTTGAAGCAAAGGAAACTAAAAACAAAACGGCTTTTCCTTTAAAAAACTTTCATCCACATCAAATTGAACACTTTAAAGCTTGCGTAAAGCAAGATGGAATTTGTTTCACAATTGTTCGATTTGTACAACAAGATGAACTCTTTTTAATGCCTGTTTCACTTTTGTTTAAGTATTGGGATAATCAAGAAAATAGAAGAAAATCAATTCCTAAAAAAGACATTGAGTCTTATGGATATCGTATTCAATATGGACTACAGCCTCACATCCCATATTTAAAATATGTAGATTTATTAATAAAGCAAATTGAAGGAGAAAATAATGAGCGAACAAGATCCTAAATACTCTCGTGTAGCACGTAGAAAAAAAGGGCCTGGTCATGTTATTAAACGTATTTTGATCACTCTACTTGTATTAATTGTGATCGTCCTTGCTGCTGGTGCCACCCTCTTCTTTTACTATGTACAAAGTGCACCTAAATTAGATGAAGATAAATTATCCAGCCCAGGTTCAACGATTATTTATGATGCTAACAATAAAAAAATTACATCTTTGGGCTCTGATAATCGTATTACAGTTTCAACTAAAGATGTTCCACAACAATTAAAAGATGCCGTCGTCTCAATTGAAGATCGCCGTTTTTATCAACAAAATGGAATCGATCCGGAACGAATTGTAGGTGCCTTTATTAATAACTTAAACCCTAATTCAGGATTACAAGGTGGAAGTACAATTGATCAACAATTAATTAAACTTTCGTACTTCTCAACAGCTAAGTCTGACCAAACATTAAAACGAAAAGCTCAAGAAGCATGGTTAGCAATTCAATTAAATAAAAAGTATTCTAAAGACCAAATTTTAGATTTCTATATTAATAAAGTGTTTATGGGAAATGGAACATATGGAATGGAAACTGCTGCTAAATTCTATTATGGCAAATCACTTAAGCAGTTAGATCTAGCTCAAACTGCCCTAATTGCCGGAATTCCAAATGCACCATCTTCATATAATCCTTATGCGAATAAAAAGCTTGCTTTAAAACGGAGAAATGACGTTTTACAAGCAATGTATGAAAATAAAAAGATTTCTGCTAAACAACTGAAACAAGCTAAAGTTGAAAGTATTGATACTGGTTTATTACCAGTTCATGAAAATAATGCAGAATATACTGAAAATGCTAAAATTGCTGATCCATATATTAAACAAGTCATTCAAGCTACTAAAGATAAAGGCTATGATCCATTTACCCAAAGTTTGAAAATTTATACTAACTTAGATATGGATACACAAAAAATGTTATATGACATTGCCAACACTGATGATTACATCGCATTCCCTAATAACGAAATTCAAATTGCTTCAACCGTTATTAATCCTAATAATGGTAAAGTTGTCGCGATGATTGGTGGACGTAAGGTTGGTGATGTTACTTACGGATTAAACCGTGCTGTACAAACTGATCGAACAGATGGTTCAACTGCTAAGCCGTTAATGGATTATGCTCCTGCAATTGAATATAATAGTTGGGCAACTTATCACTTACTAAAAGATACAGCCTATAACTATCCTGGAACTAATACTCCATTGTATGATTTCGATCATAAATACGAAGGTAACATGACTATGCGTCAAGCTTTGATTGAATCACGAAATATCCCTGCTATTCGTACTTTAGAAAAAGTTGGATTAACTAAAGCAACTAAATTTGTTAATGGCCTTGGCTTTAACTATAAGTCTTTAAATTATGCTAACGGGATTGGATTACCATCTTCAACATTGCAAAATGCTGCTGCCTATGCAGCCTTTGCTAATGGAGGAATTTATTATAAGCCACAATATATCAACGCAATTGAAACTCCTGATGGTACTGTTAAGAAGTATGATTCAAAAGGAAAACGTGCAATGCAACCTTCTACTGCCTACATGATTACTGACATGCTTAAACAAGTCATTACCTCTTCAAAAGGAACCGGGACAAGAGCAAACATCAGTGGTTTATACCAAGCTGGTAAGACCGGAACAAACGCTTATCCTACTGATGTTGCCAATAATTTTCCATCAAATGCGATTATGGATTCATGGTTCAATGGTTATACGAAGAATTACTCAATTTCGGTTTGGTTAGGTTATGATAAGCAATATGAAGCTGGTCATTACATGACTCAATCAACTGCTAATATTGCTCAAGAATTTTATAAATATGCAATGTCATATCTTTCTGAAGATGTTGCAAATTCAGATTGGACTAAGCCAAGTAATGTTTATGTAAAATATATTAATGGTGTTCGTCAGCTTTACTTAGCTGGCTCAGAGCCGCCTTCAAGTTCACTGTATTCATCAAGTGCGAATAAAAATTCATTATCATCTTATAATACAAGTGTATTTTCAAGTATCGAAAGTACCTCTTCTTCTACTGAAGTTTCAAGTTCTTCAGCAGAAAATTCTAGTGAGCAAAAGGAAAGTCAATCAAGTGCTCCTACAGCAAGTAGTGCTCAACAATCAAATAATACATCACAGCAAAACACCAATTCTCAGCAACAAAGTCAAGCAAATAAAAGTCAATAATCTGGCTTAAATATAGTAAAAAACGAAAGTTATTTGTTTCCAAATAACTTTCGTTTTTTTATAATTTCTTCTTCAAGGCTTATTGAACCCTTTTTTATAAAATTTATTATATAATAAGAATGTAGATTTAAAGGAGGTTGTTCGTTATGTCATTAAAGAACGATTTAAAAAATATTGTAATTAATGAAGAAGTTTCTGGACCTTTTATTTCATTGTTTTTACCACTTTATCCTGGTAAAGATGATTTTAAGTTAGATGATACTGAATTTAATAGTCTACTTTCAAAGGCTAAAAAATTATATATTACTAAATTTGGGGAGAAAGGCTGGGAAAAATACGAAAAGAAAATCTTAGATATCAAAAATGACATCATTTTTGACTATGCACAATCAAAATCATTAGCAGTAATTATTGGTAAAGAAGTTTCTTATCACTATTATTTGCCACGAAAAGTTTCTTTACAAGTTCATGTAAGTGAACGTCCTTATATTCTTCCAATCATCAGTGGATATGAATTTATGCCTACCTATAACATTGTTAAAATCAGTCGTGCAGATTTTAAGATGTTCACTGTAAAAAATGGACTTGTTTTCAATAAACATCTTGATGATGATGCTCCTACTTCTGCAGCAGTAGCATTAAATATTGATACTCCACGTCAAAAAATTAGAATGGAAGAACAAGCTGGCCAACGTGGTGGCGGTTCATATGATCAATTTAGAGGAACAGATGTTAAATCAGAGGCTCAACAAGCAAATATGGATAGATATTTCCGGATTGTTGATGAATATGTAATCAAGCATATTAGTTTAAGAGATCATCTCAACGTTATTTTAATGGCTACAGAAGATGATGCCGGTGAATTTAAGAAGATTTCTCACAATCAATATCTTGATAAAAAACAAGTAATTACCGTTCCATCAATCATTAATCATGAATCACTTGAAAAGGTAACTGCACCAATTACTCAAAATTACATTGATAGTTGTTATCAAAATGTTAAGGATGCAATTGATACCGCACATTCAAAGAAGCGTTATCTTGAAGGAATGGAAACAGTCCAACAAGCTGCAATCGAAGGCCGTTTAGATAACTTGATCGTTGCACGTGAATTAGTCGAAAATGAAACCGAAACTGAAGAACAAACTCAAGCAAATGAAATCGCAATTTATACTCTTGTATATGGCGGTCAAATTACTGTAATCGATCCTGAAGTTATTAATAATAAACAAATTATTGGAATTTTACGTGGAATCTAACTAAATTTATAACTAAGTAAAGTAGCGAAATTCAATGTTTTAAATTGAATCTCGCTATTTTTTTTACAACTATTATTCAGTTTTAATCTGAGCTAGACCATTTAGAAAGCGGGATGATTGGCTTATTTAAATTTCCCTTTTGACGCTTTTTTTCATTTTGTTGGCGTTGATCACGGATTCTTTGAATATCTGCCGGTTGTTTAATTCCTTTTTTCTCCCACTCTAGTAAAATTTTATCAATATACTTTAGATTATAAACATTGCTTAATACAGCTTCTTTAAGTGCTGCAATTATTAATTCTGGATCATAATGATCTTGATTTAGCCAACTATCAATTAATTCAATATCAAATGAAGAAAGCGTCCTTCCGAAAGATTGTTCAATTTTATCAAAAACTTGCTTGCGAGCAGTTGCTTTCTTATCTTTTTTCCCTTGTTGATTTTCTTCTTTTAAAATTTTAACAATTTTATGATATAGCGGTTCAAAGCTATATTGATCATAATTACGCCCATTTTCATCAACAGTAGAAGTTAAACTAACAATCCCATTTTCAATCAAATTATGCAACATTTTATAAATTTCTGCTTGGTCCTTTTCCATTAACTGAGCGACCATTTCAAAGTCAAAATCACAATTATCATCTTTTAAAACGATCATCATTTGTAAAAGAAGAGTTAACTCAGTTTCATTCATTCCCAATTGATGATAATTTTTCAAAATAATAGTTGGAATTGATAATGTTCCTTCTTTTAAAAGTTTAATCATTATTTCATCATCCATTAGCTTTACCTCCATAAAAAAAGAGATTAACAAAAGTCAATCTCTAATATCCATTAAGGATAAATCCGGTTCAATAAGCGTGGGAATGGAATTGCTTCACGAATGTGATCTTCACCTGTAATCCAAGTAACTGCACGTTCTAATCCTAAGCCAAATCCAGAATGCGGAACACTTCCATAACGGCGTAAATCAATATACCACTCATAATCTTTTAAATCTAAGCCCGCATTTTTAATTTGTTCTTCAAGATATTGAGCATCAGTAGCACGTTCTGAACCACCAATAATTTCGCCATATCCTTCAGGAGCAAGTAAATCTGCACAAATTACAACATCATCACGCGTTGGATGAGGTTTCATGTAAAATGGTTTAATTGCTTTAGGATAATTCATCACAAAGACTGGCTTACTAAATTGTTCAGCTAAATATGTTTCTTCTGGTGAACCAAAATCCTTTCCCCATTCAACATCTGGGAATTGACCAGAGTCTTGTAAAATTTTAACAGCTTCATCATATGAAATCCGTGGATAAGGAAGTTGAGTATACCGTTTCAAAACTTCTTTATCACGTTCTAAAATATCTAATTCATAATCACAATGGTCTAAAACATTTTGAACTAAATATGCAATATAACGTTCTTGAATTTCTAAACTCTCTTCTTGATGCATAAATGCCATTTCAGGTTCAATCATCCAAAATTCAATCAAATGACGCCGTGTTTTAGATTTTTCTGCACGGAAAGTTGGCCCAAATGAAAATACTTTACCATAAGCCATTGCACCAGCTTCTTCATATAATTGACCTGATTGTGATAAATATGCATCGCGATCAAAATATTTTGTATGAAATAATTCAGTTGTTCCTTCTGGAGCACTTCCAGTCAAAATTGGGGCATCAATTTTAGTAAATCCTTCTTTATTGAAAAATTCATAGGTTGCCCGAATCATTTCATTACGAACTTTCATAATTGCAAATTGTCGTTTAGAACGAAGCCATAAATGGCGATGATCCATTAAAAAGTCTGTTCCATGTTCCTTAGGAGTAATTGGATAATTATCACTTTCACCAACGATTTCGATATCTTCAATTTCAATTTCATATCCAAAGTGTGACCGTGAATCTTCATGAATTGTCCCTGTCACATACATGCTTGTTTCTTGTTTTACTTCTTTAGCAAGTTTAAACACTTCTTCGGAAACATTATTTTTAACAACTACTCCTTGAAAATATGCTGAACCATCACGTAGTTGTAAAAATGCAATCTTTCCGCTTGAACGTTTATTTGTTAGCCAAACCCCGATTTTTACTTTTTCGTTTACGTGGTTTTTAGAATCAATAATGCTAATTGTTTCCACAAGCTTTTTCCTCCTTAATTAGATTCCCTTGTTTCTAAGAGTTCTTTATTCATTATAAACTATCTTTATTTACGTGTCATTATAAATTAGCGATATTTTGCAATACTTTTCCGCTCTTGAAGCCAACTTGAGCAAAGCATAATTCGCCATTTTTATTTTGATATGTTACTTCCCAAATTGGTGTTTTTCCATCCTTCATTCCAAAAACAGTCTTTTCTATTTTTTTAGGTGCATATTTGTTAGTAACAACTTTTTCTGCTTTCTTTAAAGTAATGCCTTTATTTGTTTGGTAAATATTTACCCGATTTCCCTTTTTAGGAATTACGACATATACATTTTGATTATCATTATTTTTACCTTCAACCGTATAGTAAGTACTATTGCGATTATAAATATAAAAATTATCAACATTTGATACTTTAGCATATTTTTCGGCCATTTGAGCAGCTTCATTTTTAGCCTCTCTATATGGTGCTTGAGCAATCATATATATGGCCCAAATAATTACTAAAATCAATAAAATGATCGATAAAATAATCATTCTTTTATTTCTTTTAATATTTCGTTGAACTCGACCCATAATCGACCTCTTCTCTACTTTTTCATAACAAACATTATAACAATAGCATGTTAAATAAGTAAAATCATTCTAACCATTTTCATCAAGATCCTTTGTGAAAAATTTTTGTACCGTATCAAATAGATCTTTTGCCTTAATATTCTTCACTGGCATTTTATCAGGAATTGAAGTAATAAAATCTTTACCATAGGTGCGCCTTGCAATCCTTGAATCGAGCACAATTGCAATTCCATAATCTTTCTTAGTCCGAATTAAGCGTCCAATTCCTTGGGAAAATTGCATAATTGCTTCAGGCAAGACAATATCATTAAATGCATTTCCTCCCATTTGCTCATCTTTTCGATAACGAATTTGATTATAGGAACTTTGAAAAGCTTGAAATGGCAATTTAGTAATTACTAATGTTTGCAACTCCTCTTTAGGCAAGTCGATTCCTTCCCAAAATGTCCCAGTTGCAAGTAACATTTGAGGTAATACCGTTTTAGAACTAAATTTTTTCTTTAGTTTTCCTGCTCCACCAGTTACTCCTTGCGCTAAAATTTCCCACTTATTAGGTAATGACGTTTCTTGAAGTGCCTCATATGTTTTTTCTAATACTTCATTTGAACTAAACAAAATTAAGGTTTGCTTAGTTTGAGCGTTTCCAATCTTTTGAATCATTTCAACTAAGTAATCGACATATTGATCATTCATTATTTTACTTACATCAGGTCCATTATCAATAACTACCATTTGTGAATTTTCAGCAAAATTGAACTCTGAAGCATACTTAAAATAACGCGTATTTTGATTAATTCCGAGTTGTTTACAAAAATATGTAAAGGTTTTGCTTGTGAAATTACTTCCACTAAAAAACATAATCTTATCAAAGACTGGATAAATATTTTGTAATAAATAGTTTTGCGCTTCTAGTAATCCAAAATGCATTCTTAAATGTGCATTTTCTTGCTGTTGTGGAAAACTAAGCCAAACTAATAAATCATCATAGTTTTTTTCTAGATATTCTAAAGACAAATAATGCCACTGTTCTAATTCATTTAATAAGTCATTACTTAATTTAAAATAGCTTTTAAATAAATTAAATGAATGAGAATCTAAGCAACCATCATCTAAATGCTTAATGAATTGCTGATAAATTTTGGTATTTTTATTTTTTAAATATTCAGTCGCATTATTAATTTTATTCCAAAGATTATAGAAGTTTTTAACAAATCCAAATAAACGTGGAATTTTCATGGGAACTTCTACAATTCCAAGTTGATCTTGTTTTTTGATAAATTGATTGAACAATTCTGTTCGTAAAAGCGGAACTTGATGATCAATCACTTGAATTTTTTGTAATAACTGATGGTACAACCCTTTAGTAATTAATTTTTGCTCTACTAAATTCTTAAATGAGTATGATATTTGTGACTCCATTTTAACTAATAAGGTATCACTTAATATTTTTATTTTATCAAAATCTAATGTCTCATTATTATTTGTTAATACTGCAGAAATTAATTGTTGTGCTTCATCAACAATTAATGTACGTTTAGTTTCTTTAAATTCATCAATATGATGGAGTAAATACATATGATTTGTAACTACAAAATCAGCTTCTAAAATTTCTTTTTGATGCCGTTTTACAAAATCATACTCATAGTAATTACTATCTTGATTTAATCCGCTGATACCATGATGGATAATTTCATCAAATAGTGGCAAGTTTTGAACTGTAAATTGTAATTCGTCTAAATCACCCGTTTGTGTTTCTGATAACCACACCAAAATCCTCATTTGAATTAATTTAGTAAAATCATTTTGAGATCGTTCTAAAGTATGTGCAAATTTATCTAAATCAATATAGTGTTGACTCCCCTTTAATGAAATTACAGAAATGCTAAATGGTAACACTTCCTGTAATTTTTTTAATTCATTTTCAACTAATTGGTTTTGGAGTGCATTAGTTGCGGTTGTAATCAAAAATTGATGTCCAAATTGAGTTTCTAAACTACATGGAATCAAATATCCAAGTGTTTTTCCACTTCCAGTTGGGGCTTCAAAAAATGTTTTAGTCTGTAAGCCATCTTGAAGTGAATGCTGAACATCATGCATTAGTTTGAGTTGCTCACTTCTTTTTTCAAGTTTTTGTAATCCAATTTCTTCAATCGAAAATTTGGGGTTAATTTCATTTTGTTTATCACCGTGACTTACTTTTCTTAAAACTAAGTTTCCAATCTGTACCCACTTTGGTTCGAGTTTACTTTCGTGTTTTTGAATAAGAGCGTCTTCTAAAAGAATTCCTGTTTCGTAAGTCAATGCTGAACTTAATTTTACAAGTTGAGTAAGTAATGCATGTGGTAAGGAGTTTGCTTTTTTCATTAACTTAATAAGGAGTTTTGCGGTTACATATGCATCACTATCAGCATGGTGCGGATGCTCATGCTTAATTTTTAAAAATTCTGCAATATCACTTAATCGGTAAGACGAAAGCGTTGGATATAAAATTTGACTTAATTCAACAGTATCAATTCCCTTTAAGTCAAGTTCAGGGTAACCTACGCGAACTAATTCCTCGTTTAAAAAGCGATAATCAAACTTAATATTATGTGCAACAAATATCGTATCTTGTAATAATCCATAAATTACGCTTGCAATATCTTCAAATAATGGTGCGTTCCTTAATTGACTTTGCTTAATTCCTGTTAGTTGTTGAACTTCATATGGTACTTCCATTAATGGATTGATTAATGAACTAAAACTATTCACTATTTGATGATTTTCAACAAAAACACAACTAAACTGAATAATTCGATTTGTTCCATCCATTTTAGTACCAGTTGTTTCTAAATCTACAACTGCATATGTTTTTCCATTTTTCATTAAACTTCATTTCCTTTAATTTCTACTTTAATTTTACAATATTTTCACTCTTAAATTCAAAGTCCATTCAGTTAAAGTAATATTTTATTTTTATTAAAAGTTGATTTAATCTAGTTTTAACAAAAAATATTGTTACATTTCCATAAACTAATGTATAATTAGAATGATTTTATTTTACTTTATTTAAATTGATCGGAATTAATAATGAAAGGAAGCTTAGCCTTGACGAATGAAAAAAAGATTTTAGCTCAAGGGATAAGTAACGCCAAAATTATTTTAATCGGTGAACATTCAGTTGTTTATGGGCAACCAGCAATTGCTCTTCCACTTACAACTGTAAATGTTAACGTTACTATTAAAGAAAATGATGTTTCATCAACAATACTTGAAAGTAGCTACTATACAGGTAATTTATCTACATTGCCTGCTTCAATGACTGGCTTTAAACATTTAATCAATTATTTGATTACTAAAAACAATATTACAAAACCACTTACTATAAAAATAACTAGTGACTTACCAGCTGAACGGGGCATGGGATCTTCAGCTGCAGTTGCAATTGCGATTATTCGTGCTTTTTATAATTACATGAATAAGCCACTTACGAAAACACATTTGTTAAATTTAGCAAATATTTCAGAAAAAGACACTCATAAAAATCCTAGTGGCTTAGATGCTGCTACAAGTGCAAGTGAAGAACCGATTTGGCTTATTCGCAATCAAGAACTTAAAAATATTCCTATTAATTTGCATGGGTATCTAGTTATTTGTGATAGTGGCATTAAAGGCAAAACAAGTGAAGCCATTTCTGTGGTTAAAGAGCATTTAATACAACACCCCAATGAAACTCAACATCTCATTGAGACCCTTGGCCAATTAACTTATAATGCCAAAGATGCTTTAGCAAATAATCAAATTACTGTTTTAGGTGATATTTTTAATGATGCTCAAAAAGCATTGGTTAGTTTAGGAGTTAGTTGTCCTCAATTAGATAAACTTATTTCAATTAGTCTTTCTAATGGATCACTTGGAAGTAAACTAACTGGTGGTGGAAAAGGTGGTTGTTTTATTAACCTTGTAAAAACTCGTAAAGAGGCTACTCATCTTTCAGAAGTATTACTTAATGCAGGTGCAACCAAAACCTGGATTGAACCACTATTTAAGGAGGGTTAATAATGCAATCCAAGCGCATAACGGCACGCGCGCACACAAATATTGCTCTTGTTAAATATTGGGGAAAAAAGAATCAAGATTTAATAATTCCTATGAATGGATCTTTATCCTTAACTTTAGATCACTACTATACAGATACTACTGTGCAATTTGATGACCAATTAAAGCATGATGTTTTTGTTTTAGATGGACACCTTCAAGAAAATGCTAAAGTAATTAGATTCATGAATATTATGCGTGAAAAATATAATATTAATCAATTTGCTCACATTGAATCTATTAACCATGTTCCCTCTACAGCGGGATTAGCTTCATCGGCTTCTGCCTTCGCTGCATTAGCAGCTGCTGCAAGTCAAAGTGCTGAATTAAATCTTTCACGCCAAGAATTATCAAGGCTAGCTCGTCGAGGATCTGGTTCGGCCAGTCGATCTATTTATGGAGGCTTTGTTGAATGGATTCAAGGAACAAGTGATGATACATCATATGCAGTTCCAATTGAAGAAAATTTGAATTGGGATATTGGAATGCTTGTAGCAGTGGTCAATTCCCAAGAAAAGAAGATTTCTTCAAGTACAGGAATGCAAAATGTAGTAGAAACATCTCCCTACTACTCTGCTTGGGTTGAAAGTGTAAATCAGGATTTAATTAACATTAAACAAGCGATTCAAGAACGCGATTTTAAATCTTTAGGTGAAATTACTGAAAGTAATGCATTGAAAATGCATGCTTTAAATTTAAGTGCAACTCCCCATTTTAACTATTTCGAGCCTCTAAGTTTAGCAATAATGCAAGCAGTTGAAGCATTACGTGATGAAGAACAGCTTCCTTGTTACTATACTTTAGATGCTGGACCAAATGTTAAAATTCTTTGCGAACAAAAAAATGTAGCAAAAATAAAAACAAAGTTACAACAAAAATTCCCTCAAGTTGCATTTGCCTTTACCAAACCTGGTGAAGGAGTTAAATTTTTAAATTAACTTTGTTAGTTAGGAAGTGATTGATTGATTAATTTAAAAGTTCCCGGAAAATTATATATTGCTGGTGAGTACGCCGTAGTAGAAAATGGTTTTCCCTCAATCTTAACAACAGTTGATCGCTTTGTTAAATTTCAAATTTCAAAAGCTCAAAACATAAATTTTGGAACACTTTATTCAAAACAATATGCTGCTCCTTTAAAGTGGCAACGAATTAATAATCAAATAAACTTATTAGAACATACTCAAAATACTTTTGAATATGTTATAGAAGCAATTACGATTACAGAAAAGTATCTTCAAGAACTGGGCTATTCACTTTCTTATTTTGATCTAGTAATTGATAGTGAACTAGATAGTGAGAATGGTAAAAAATTTGGCTTAGGTTCTTCTGCTGCCGTCACTGTAGGTGTAGTTAAAGCATTGCTTAAATACTATCATGTTGATGCTAGTAAAGAACTTATTTTTAAATTAGCTGCACTTGCACACTATAATGTTCAAGGAAATGGTTCTTTAGGTGATATTGCAGCGATTGCTTATACTGGATGGTTAGCTTATTATTCTGTTGATCGCACTTGGCTAGCTGAACAGTCTCAAAACTCTATTTTAAATTTAGTTGAATCTTCTTGGCCTGATTTAAAAATTATTCCATTAAAAGCTCCATTAAATTTAAAACTTTTAGTTGGATGGTCAGGATCCCCTGCTTCAACTAAAAACTTAATAACAAAAGCTAAGCAACATGACTTACGCCAATATGATTGTTTTTTAAAAAAAAGCAAAGAGTGCGTTGAAAAAATGATCACTGCTTTTAAAGATGCAAATTTAAAAGCAATCAAAAATCAAATCAGTATTAACCGCCATGAATTACAAACATTAAGTAACATTAGCCAAGTTAATATTGAAACTCCTCAATTAACTAAATTAATTGAGATTGCTAATCACTTTAAAGGCGCAGCCAAAACATCCGGTGCTGGTGGTGGTGATTGCGGAATTGCAATTTTTGATCATAAGCAAGATACTACTCCTGTATTTGAACGCTGGCGTAGTAATCAAATTTTGCCATTAGAAATCAAAGTATATCAAGAGGAGTAACCATGAATATTCAAGCACACCGTAAAGATGAACATGTTATTATTGCAGAAAAACTTTATTCTCAAAATAGTTTTAATCAATTAGATCAAATTCAATTACTTGTTAATAATCTTCCTGAAATTTCAAAAGATGAAGTTTCTTTAGATACAACTATTATGGGATATAATACTTCTTCCCCTTTTTTTATCAATGCAATTACAGGTGGAAGTGCTCAAACTGATAAAATTAATTTGCAACTTGCGTCAGTTGCAAACCAATGTCATATTCCATTTGCAACTGGTTCAGCAAGCATTGCACTAAAAAATAGTGAAAGTGCAAATGGATTTAAAAAACTCCGAAAACTAACAGCTGATACTTTATTATTTACCAATCTAGGTGCTGGCAATGACTCAAATGCAGCTAAGGCAATCATGCAGTTAACCAATGCAGATGGATTACAAATTCATTTAAACGTTGCTCAAGAATTGGTTATGCCTGAAGGAGATCGATCATTTTATTGGCAAAAAAATATTGCCCAAATTGTTCAAAATCTTAATAAACCTGTAATGGTTAAAGAAGTTGGACAAGGTCTTTCCAGTCAAACACTTGATGCTTTAAAAACTCTTAATGTTAAGTATATTGACTTAGCTGCTAAAGGTGGAACTAATTTTGTTAAAATTGAAAATGAACGGCGTCATCCCCATGATTATTCATTTTTATCGGAAATTGGACTATCATTAGCACAAAATTTAATTATTGCTCAAAACTATCGTACTAATTATTCAATAACCGCATCTGGTGGTATTCGCAATGCTTTAGAAATAATTAAGTGCTTAATCTTAGGTGTTGATAATGTTGGTATTTCTGGGATGTTTTTACATACTTTGATCCAACATGGAACAGAAGGACTCCTTTTTGAAATTGAATCTTTAACTGATAAAATTAAAGATACCATGACTCTTTTAGGATGCAAAACAATTTCAGAATTACGAAATGTTCCTTATGTATTGAGTACAGACTTAATGAACTTTAAAAATCAAATTACAAAATAAAAGAAGTTGTGACAAAACACTAGAAACGGGTATGCTGTAAGTTTGGGAGCACGATTATATGGATATAGAAATAGAGGCTGGACTTACGTCACAGCCTCTTTTATTTGTCTATTTTCTAAAGCGAAGTCCTTTAGGTATGAAATTCTTAATAGTATTCCCTACTAGTTTTCCAAATGAGAAGCCTTTCTCTTCACAAATTAACAAATACCATCCATTTGGTAATGATTGTTCAATTTGAAGCGTTTGCCCTGTCATATAAATTTCCCATTGCTCCTTAGAAATCGTAATTTTCCGTTCAACTTCTAGTGGACTTAACGCTAATGCCAAGGCATAACTAGGTTCAAACCGTTTTTTCTTAAATTCTCCTAAATAAATTCCAGGACGCATAAACTTCAGTTTAGAAATATCTGGCCAGTCTTGTTTATATAAATACAAATGATTATCATATACTTTTAAGTCTTTTTTTGAAATATTAGGCCATGTTGTTCCTAATTCATTAGTTAATTTTTTTAAATATTGCAGTTGCTCATTTGTAATGTTTAAACTATTTTTCCCCTTTTTCTTTGCTTTTTTCGTTCCAATAATTTTTTCTTTTAGCTTCAACTTAGCAACAAATTGTCCTTCTCCCTTAAAGTGATGTGGCATTAGCCGAACTGTTTTAGTTAATTCTAAATTTCCATTACCAAAATCTGGATTTCCTGCATCCATTCCTGCATATTTCGAAATATCAACTAACTCAAATTCTGGATAATTTTTCAAAATCCACTCGACCACCTGTTCATCTTCTTCCGGAGCAAATGTGCAGGTTGAATAAATCAATTCTCCTCCTGGTTTTAACGTCTTAATTGCTTCTGTCAAAATTTGCTTTTGACGAATTGCACATTCAGTTGGATAATTTTTATGCCAATACTTAACTGCATTATGATCTTTACGAAACATTCCTTCACCTGAACAAGGTGCATCTACCACTACTTTATCAAAAAAACTAGTAAATGTTTTTGCAATATTTACAGGTTCCTCGTTTAATATAATGACATTATGTGCCCCAAAACGTTCCAAATTTTCTACTAAAATTTCTGCTCTTTTATGATTAATTTCATTACTTACTAATAAGCCACTGTTTTTCAATTGTTGAGCAATATGCGTTGATTTTCCTCCAGGAGCGGCACATAAATCAAGAACTTTATCGCCTTCTTGAGCATTAACAACTTCTCCTACATACATCGCACTAATATCTTGACTATAGACATATCCGCTTTGATGTTCTAATGAATTTCCTTGGATTGCTCCATAGTATCCATTTTTTATAAATGGAATTGGGTTATCTAAAGAATACTTAACATTTTTAAACTCATATTTTAATGAATTTAATCGAAATCCTTTTTCAACATCGTGATCTAAGCTTTTAAAAAAATCATTAGCTTGATCTTTCAGTAAAATTTTGTACTTATTGATAAAATCTTCTGGTAACTTCAAAATAAAATAGAAGTGACAAATGTCACTTCTGCTCCTTTCTTAATTTTACATCTTAATATTAATTTTATTGACCTTATTCTTAACTGTAAAGTAGAAAGTTATACTTGTTGCGCCAAATAAAATTAGAATGAATGGAATTAATTGCGAGTAAGTTGTTAATGTAAATGCCATTGTTCCAATCAATATTCCTACAATCGATCCTATACCCGTATAAGTAGTATATGAACGCCATTCGTTAAAAATTACTCTCCGTTTATCCCGCGTTGCAAATATTTCTGCACGGTAATCTTTTGTACCAGCAATTGACCACAAAAGAATTCCTGAGAATTCAAGAATAATCAAACCAATTAAACCAATAAATTGCATTGGGTGATTTGTAATCCATGATCCGCTTTGAACAAATGTATTTTGCTTAGCAATTTTCTTAACACTTGCAGCATTGAATGTTTTCTTTAATACTTTAGCTGATAAATTTTCACGACCATCAATTTTGATAATAAAGTCATTAGAATATAAATTCTCCATTACTTTACGTCCACCCGCAATAAAAATTTGATCATCTAATTTTGTATTGGTTTCATCTCCCATTATTCCCACTACCGGAATGTAATAATCATCAAAATGCAAGTATGCTTGATCTTTAGGCTTATACAATTTTTTTTGTAAATTTTGACCTACTACTGCAATATTTACAATTGAATCAAAATCATTTTTTGAGAAAAATGAACCTGAAACCATTGGTGGTACCGGAAAGTTACCTTTCCCATAAAAATATGTAACATTTTGATCTTTTTTAGATTGAAAATGAACCTGAACATCATTAATTTTTGAACTATTATTAAGTTCATCAGTAAACTTACTTAACTTCTCATTGGTTTTTAAATTAATTTGATATGCATTTGCAGTTAAGTTGTGATTATCAAGTTGTAATACCAAATCTCGTTGATTAATTTTTGAAAAAATAAACACACAAAAAAAGGCTAGTAATGCAGTATATAGTATCGTTATCAAATTCTTTTTTGCCATTTAGCTTTTACTTCCTAACTGATTAAAATATCCCCATAACCCCCCTTTAATCTTCAAAATATTCACCAAATTTATTTGCCATTTCAACTGTTTTTTCATATGGAACTTTATGCCCAGCTCCATCAGTTGTTGTCATCGTAACATTTTTAGCATAATCTTTTCCTTGAATATGATCAAAGAATTCTTTAGTTAAATTATATGGCACCATCTTGTCAGCAGTTCCATGCCAAAAATGAAGTGGACGTTGCGCAATTTTTTCTGGATTTAAAGATAAATCAATTTGATTTAATCCTGCTAATTGCTCATGAATATAATCTTCTGGAATTTCTTCTATTCCAGGTAAATTATCGACTAACATTTTAGCAAATTTTACAGGGCTTGGCGTACCTTCTAAGCATACAGCTGCTTTGATCCATGGATAAACTGTAAATAATGCGCATGTAGTAATTCCACCCATCGAAAGACCTGCAGCACCAATTTTTTGTTCTTTAATCAATCCTTGATCTGCATACCATTTAACTAAAGTTGGAAATTCTTCAATTGATTTTTCAATAATTTGCCAAAATTGCAATTGATGCTCTTTAGCAGGACCATTTTCTTCACGTTCGCCATGAAACAATGCATCTGGCATTACGATCCGAAATCCTTTTTTAGCTAACTCATATCCTTGAGTTAAATTATTTTCCTTTCTTCCCATCCATCCATGATAAAAAATGATTAAAGGTAAGGCCTCATTTTGTTTTTCATCTTCTACTAATTCTAAAAATGGAAGTTTTTGATACATTTTATGTGAAATAGTAATCATTGAAAACGCTCCTTTAAGTTAGTTGATTATATATTATTATAACCCAAATTTGTAAATAAACTCTAGTAATTCCTTGAACTTTGTGGTAGTTTTAAATTAATTAACTAATAAAGATGATCGGAGAATAAATATGGAAAGAAAATTAATTGCCTTAGATCTTGATGGTACTACGCTTAATAAAAATTCTGAAATCAACTATAAAACTAAAGAAGTGCTCCAAAAAGCTCAACAAGCTGGTCATATTGTTACAATTGTTACTGGTAGACCTAATCGTAATTCTGTAAATTACTATGATGAACTTCAGTTAAAAACTCCCATGATTAATTTCAATGGCTCCTTAGGCCATATCCCCCATCAAACCTGGGATAAAGAATATGAATTAACATTTAATCGTAAAATTGCATTTGATATTCTAAGTGAAAAAGATAATTTAGGAATTAAAGTAATTGCTGCTGAAGGCAAACATCTTGCTTTAGCTGATGTTCCTAATCATATTTTAGATGGGTACTTTCCAAATGCATTAAAATCAACGGATATATTAAATCAAATTAATTTACAACAAGATCCAACTTCAATGATGCTTTTAGTTGATACTGATAAGAAAGACAATATCGTTCATCAATTAGAATCTAGCTTTGGTGATCGCATTACAGTTGACGTTTGGGGTGGTCCTAACCCTATCTTGGAACTTTCTCCTCGAGGTGTAAATAAGACATATGGTGTTCGCTATTTGGCACAACATTATAATATTGACAAGAAAAATATTGTAGCCTTTGGCGATGAACATAATGATGCTGAAATGCTTAGTTATGCTGGGTGGGGGGTTGCCATGAAAAATGGTACAAATCAAATTCGAAGTCTTGCAAATGATGTGACTTCACTTGATAATGATCATGATGGAATGGCATATTACCTAGAAGATTACTTAGGTTTAGCATAAATAAAAAACAGACTGAAATTCAGTCTGTTTTTTATTTATTATTTTTCATCGCTCTTTAAAACACCACCAACAGCGTAACGATCTTTTCTCATTTCATTAAGAACAACATGAACATGTTCGGCTGGTGCTCCTGTATTCTTAGTTACGGCAGTTGTAACATCTGCTACTAATTGCTTAAGTTGTTCTTGAGAGCGACCTTCAATCAATTCAATATGTACTAACGGCAATTTTTGTGCTCCTTTCCTTTATGCTACAGTTTATCTTAACGAATTCAATCAAATTTTGCAATTTGATTCTAACAAATTACATTTGTTAACATAAAATTTTTTCATATCTATTGCACTTATTTTTTGTAAGTTGTAAAATTAATGTATTATTTTTTAGAAAGGACTGTTATTAATGGAAAGAAAACCAATCATTGGAATTTCTGGAAGCGTTATTGTTGACTCTGGTGCTCCTTTCCCTGGATACCATCGCTCATATGTTAATGATGATTACATTGATTCTGTAGTTCAAGCAGACGGAATTCCTTTTATTATTCCGTTTAATACTGATGAAAAGGTTATTGCAGATCAAATTAATCAAATTGACGGCTTAATTTTAAGTGGTGGCCATGATGTTGACCCATTGAATTATCATCAAGAACCACGCCAAAAATTAACAGAAACTTTTCCTCAACGTGATTTTTTTGATCTCAAATTAATTGAATTTGCTGAAAAACGAAATTTACCCATTCTCGGAATTTGTCGTGGAGCACAAATTTTAAATGTATATCATGGTGGTACAATTCTTCAAGATTTAAGTTATGCTGACCATGAATTAATTCAACATACTCAACCTGGAAATCCTACTAATCAGACTCATACAGTTAAAGTTCAACCAGATTCTTTATTTGCTCATTTATTTGATAATGTGACAATTACAGTTAATTCATTCCATCATCAAGTCATTGATCAACTAGCTGATGAGTTTAAAGTTGGTTTAGTTGCTTCCGATGGTGTCATCGAAGGATTTCAAAATCAAAAATATTCTAATTTAGAATTTGCAGTTCAATTTCATCCTGAGATGCTTCATCGCATTAATGAAAATGCCAAAAATATTTTTGATTTAATTATTCAAAAAGCGAAAGAGAGTTTAAGTGATGAAAAATAAATTAGGCTTACTTAGTATTATTTTATTAGGAGTTAATGCCATTATTGGATCTGGAATTTTCCTTTTACCTAATCAAGCATACTCATTAGTAGGAACTTCTAGTTTGTTCGTTTTTCTTTTTGATGCCTTGTTGGTTATTACAATTGCTCTTTGTTTTGCTGAAGCTGCTGGATTATTTACAAAAGATGGAGGACCTTATGTTTACGCTAAAGAAGCATTTGGTAATTTTATTGGATTTGAAGTTGGCTTTATTAAATGGATTATTAGTATGATTGCATGGGCAACCATGGCCAATGGATTTGCGACTGCCCTATCGCAAATTTTTCCAGCTTTAAATAATCGCTTTGCTCAAATTATGGTAATGTCCACTGTGATTATTGGATTATCATTAATTAATTTATTAGGTGTAAGTTTTTCTAAAATTATTAATAATCTTGCAACCATTGGCAAAATTATTCCATTAGTGCTATTTATTGTGATTGGAATCTTTTTCATTAAAGGTAGTCATTTCCAACCAATTGTTCCTGCTAATTTTAATAGCACAAATTTTGGCGCTGCTGCCCTTCTAATTTTTTATGCTTTTACTGGATTTGAATCAATTGCAGTGGCTTCTGAAGATATGGAAAATCCACAAAAAACATTGCCAAAAGCAATTATTTTGGTAATGACAGTTGTATCTATTTTCTATCTTTTAATTCAAATAGTTTCAATTGGTGTTTTAGGTACTA
This sequence comes from Ligilactobacillus sp. LYQ135, assembly GCF_053711055.1. Taxonomy (NCBI): domain Bacteria; kingdom Bacillati; phylum Bacillota; class Bacilli; order Lactobacillales; family Lactobacillaceae; genus Ligilactobacillus; species Ligilactobacillus sp. LYQ135. The sequence continues at coordinate 87,441 of NZ_JBSJYT010000002.1, forward strand.
AATTAGCTTCCTTCACTACTCCAATTCAGGCTGCAATGACACAATTTATGGGAAATGGCGGAATGATCATTGTTGCATGTGGTGAATTGATTTCAATTGGTGGTATTAACATTGCTTCATCATTTATTACTCCTCGTTCAGCTATAGCATTAGCCGACGATGGGTTGCTACCTAAATTTATGAAGAAACGTTCTCAAAACAATGTTCCTTTCTGGGCCATTATTGTAACGGCAGCAATTACTTTACCAATTGCACTTTCTGGATCATTTACTACATTAGCTGCAATTAGTGTTGTTTCTCGTTTTGCACAATACTTGCCAACATGTCTTTCGATTTTAGTATTTCGTAAAACTAAAAAAGATGCTGAAAGACCATTTAAAATTCCATTTGGCCCAGTCATTCCAATCATTGCTATTTTAGTTAGTATTTGGCTACTTTCAAAAGCAAGTTTGCATAACTTAATTTGGGGATTTGGTGGCTTAATTATTGCAATTCCATTCTACTTTATAATGAAATTTTTAAATCGAAAAACAAATTAAATTAATTAAAGGTGTTTAAAGATAAATTATTCTTAAACACCTTTTTCTTTGTCAGATTAAAATTTTTAATTTAAATCAAGAATTGATATAATTATTAGTAAGAAATTACTTAGAAATGGGGTTTTAAAATGTTTAGTAATCGTCAAACTTTATCTGCTTGTACCAGCATTTTAGTTGGAAAAAAAGCAACCGCTGATGGTTCTACTATGATTGGACGAAATGAAGATTGTCGTAGTGCTTGGCCTAAACATATGATCGTTCATCCTCATCTGGAAAATATTGAAAACAATCACTATTCTTCACCTGATAAAGATAATCATTTTTCTATTTCACTGCCTGCTACTCGTTTTAAATATACTGCTACCCCCGAGTGGACGAGTGAATTTGGTTCTTTTGAAGAAGATGGTATTAATGAATATAATGTCGCAATGAGTGCTACTGAAAGTGCATATGCTAATCGTCGTGTTTTAGGGTTTGATCCATTAACTGATCATGGAATTGCCGAAGAAGCAATGATCAATGTAGTTTTACCTTACATTAAATCTGCGCGTGAAGGAGTGAAACGCTTAGGTGAAATCATTTCTTCTCATGGAGCCGCTGAAGCCAATGGGATTTTATTTTCTGACAAAGATGAAGTCTGGTATATGGAAATTGGTTCTGGGCATCATTGGGTTGCACAAAGAATTCCAGATGATTGCTATGCAGTTGTTGCTAATCAATTAGCTATTCAAGAAGTTAATTTTAATGACCATGACAATTTCATATACTCAAAAGGAATTCAAAGTTTTGTTAATAAAAATCACTTAAATACTGCTAAAAAAGGATTCAACTTTAGAAATATATTTGGAACTCACTCATACTCTGATGAAATTTACAATACTCCACGCGTTTGGGACGGTCAACGCATTTTAAATCCTGAAATCAAACAAGATCCAATGAGTGAAAACTTGCCGTTCATTCGAAAAGCAAGCCGACTCATTCATCGTGATGATGTTGAAGCTGTTTTATCTTCTCATTTTAAAGAAACAAAGTATGATCCACTTGGAAATGGTTCTGAAGAAGATAAGAAGAAATTTCGGCCTGTTAGTTTAGCCAAAACACAGGAATCACATATTTTACAAATTCGACCAAATGTTCCACATAATCTTGCTGGGATTCATTGGCTTGCTTTAGGAGTAACTGCTCAAAGTGTATTTGTTCCATTTTATGCTGCAGCTACCGATGTACATCCTGCCTATAAAGTTGGTACTAAGAATTATTCACCAGATTCTGCTTACTGGATTTATAAACTAGTCGGCGTTTTAGTTGATCCGCACTACTTGGAATTTGGTAAATTATTATCTGATGCTCAAGATGACTTGTATGCTCAATATACTAACCTAATTCAGGAAACTGATAACCAAGCACGTCAATTAGATAATAAAGAACAAGTTAGTTTCTTAACTAAGCGAAGCATTCAGTTTCAACAAATTGGAATCGATCGCATGCATCAATTAACAAGCCAATTAATTACACAAGCTACTGATATGTCGCTTTTAAACTTTAAAACAGATCTAAATTTATAAGGAGTTTGTTATTAAATGAAAGTTACGCAAATTAATGGTGCACGTGGATTAATTTTAAAATCATCGATTAAAAAAGTTATTATTGATTCTGATGTAGAAAATGCTAGTGCATTTAAAGACGTTGTTATTACACACTTATCTTTAGACACTTTAAATATTATTCAAAGTAATGCATCGAAATATCGCCGGATTAATCTTAGTTATGATTTAATGCTGTTACTTCAAAAACTATGGCGTAATCATATTATTAAAAAACCAAATGTAATGCCTAAATTCAGAATTTTGCCAACGGGTTATTCTACTACTTTAGGATTAGAATTTAAAATTACTGCTTTTGACAGTGATGATGGTTTAACGGGATCGATTGCAGTTTTAATTGAAGATTTATCGACAGGTGAAAAATTAGGTTATGTTCCTAATTTTATTACTCAAGGACAACATAAAAATCGCATCAAAAAATGGAAACGAATTTTTAAAGAAGAGCAATTAAGCCAATTTGTTTCATTTAATTCTAATATCAATCAAAATGCAACTAAAGTTACTTGCACTGAAAAAAATATTCAAGATCAAATTGAACAATCGATCAATTCTGATCACCAGGATCTACAAAAATGGTTAAAGCCTTTTAATCCTGCAAGATTGTTAAAAATCAATGAATTAGCAACCGCTAATAATCAAAGAATGATCTGGATTAAAAAATATGCAACATTTTTAAATTACTACTATTCAGATACGGCATTTTCATTTGTTGCTGAAGAATCGTCTGAATTGAATCCTGAGCAAATTGATTCTAATTTAATTGCAATTCCAGAAACTGATTTTACTGCCGATGATATTATTCAACAAAAAGATCCTTATCCTTTAGCTGACCAACTTGAAAAATATCAAAGTCAGTTTTTAAACTCATTACCTAAAAATGATTTTCTTGAAATCATTCGTCTAATTGGTGCTCAAGAATCGTACTTAATTTAAAATACTAAAGAGGTTGTGATAACTGATCACAGCCTCTTTTTTAATTCATTTGTATATTCCTTTTTAACTTGTCACCTAATTTCCTTATCAATTAAATTAGTTGGAACATAAATTGTTCCACTAAACTCTGAAAAATTATTTTTACTAAAATTTTCAGCTATTTTCTTAAAAATAAACCGTTTAATATGGGTATTATCATTTAGATATGAGTTATTAGCATAGATTTCCTGAGTTGTTCTCCAACAAATATAGATTTCATTTTGATTCAAGTGTGTCCATTCAGTACAAAATTTATGATTCTTAAAATTCATAGTTATATACATTATTCTCACTTACTTTATTAACTTACAAATTAACTGTATCAAAACTGCCAATTCATGTAAAAGTTTACAGAATTGACGCAAAAAAGAGCAGTAAAATAAAGTAACAAAGCTTAACACACTTTCAATAATTTTATAAAAAACAAAAAAACTCCCACCTTTATAGTGAGAGTAAAAAGTAAGTAATTAATTTATTAAAATAATTCTGCTATATAGTATAGGTTTTGTCATTCACAGTCAATTAAAAAATCCACATATTTTATCTAAGTAAAATACATGGATTATGCTGATAGAAAGTAAGGTTTTGTAAAAATTTTAAGTGTACTCTAATTATACATAGTGCATTAACAAGTTATCGTTACTAATTCTATTATTCTTTGCTAAGTAACTTGTTGATACACCCAATTTACTAGCAATTCCACTTAAAGTATCGCCAAACTTAACAGTATATGTTCTAGTGTTTGAGCATGCTTGACGAGTACCATATTCTTCTCCACCTACTTGCACAAACATAACGATAATTACCACTATAACTCATGTATCTTAACCATAGTATTCCCACGTATTTATATTTTTTGACTTAATCTAAAATACTCATATTTTATTACCTCCTTTATAAAACATAATTAAAGTTCGCTGTGCCCGAGATAGTGCCACTTGGTTTGTTTGATATACATTAATTACTATCTCAAAGGTAGCATTCTGAATAAGTTATCCAAGTTGTTGTATCAAATAGCATCAAGGGCCTCACATACCTCCTGCTATTATTTTAGGTTCAAAAACTTCTGGAATAAAGAAACCGTATGACTCATTAGGATTTAGATTAATAAAATTACATTCAACCTGTACTATTCCGTTACTTTTTATCAGTTTTATTGTACTATTACCATTCTGTAGTAATTGAGTTTGAGGTTTAAGACTTTCATTAATTTTATTAATTTCGTCTTGATTATTTTGGATACCGTTATTGATTACTGTATTAAAACTACTAGATAAATCTTTATTTTCATTTAAATAATTATGTAAAGAATTATTATAGTCTAAAATGGGTTTAGCGGTATTGTCCAACTTTGCTTGACTTTATTGAGTGTCAGACAAAGGATAAGTGGCTGTCTGTGTACTCTTAACTTGAGTAGTGAGGTCTAATTCAGGTATGTATTATAAGTGTTCTTATCTCTCCAATATCTATATCCTCATTACTAGGATTAAATTATACCTGTATACTGGGTGTCTGCATTATTAAACCTGTTATCTGATACAGGATACTTATTAATAGAGTCGTCATCAGTAACATAAAATGGATTAAAGGCAGGTTTACTATCACCGCTACTACCTGTGTCTGCAATACAATAAAGTTTATTAACCAAATTAGTAGAGTCATAGGTAAGTTTATTTGATTTGTATTTCCTAAATAAGTAATGACCTTACCATTATCAGTGTAATAATCATTTGAATTGTATACCTTTATCTTCTTGTTATCAAAAGTAATAATCACATTACTCCAAGTACTAGTTATTTTAGAAAGCATGTCTTGATCGTTGCTATTACCCAAGTTTTCGATTTGTTAATTATTAAAATTTTCATGAACTTACCAAGTGTAACCAAAACCATTGCTACTCAGATAAAAAGAAAGTATATCATTAACAGAACCTATTTTAGTACCTGTGTTTGATTTGTGTTGGAATACTCTTTGTACTTCATAACCAATGTGAGTTGCGGTTACTTGCGTTGTATTCAGTGAGTTAGTATAAGTAGTAGATTAATTTGTTTAATAATAAACTCTTGACTTCGCCACATAACACTGTTTTGAGATTTAGGCAGTGAAAAAGCAACACTCTTATCGTCATAAGCGTTGAATTGTGATTGCCACTGATTTATAGTTTTAGTCTCTTGGAAAGTGTCAGAAAGCACATTGTTTAAAAGTTCAGAATGATCTTTCTTTTAAATTCATCTAATTACATCTCCCTATTAAGCGATATAAACGAAAGGAAAGCTAAATGTAATATCGCTACCATCTGCACCCGTAATAGCAATATCATTTGCTCCCTTATCAAGTTGAATATGTCCAAAATTAGTGTCTTTACTGTAAGGATTACTATTAATTAACAAAGTATTATTACCATTACCACTCTTTTTATATGTCCAATTTGAATTATTTATATTGTTTAATTGTGATATTATTTCCACTAAATTTAACCTGAATAGAAAGTTTATCATTCTGCAAATAAGAGAATACCAATGTTTAATGAATTGTATATCGTAAAATTATTAGTATTAGAAAAATGATATTGTAATGGATAGTTATTAGAGATATTCATTCCATAGCTCCATTCAGATCCTTTATCAAGATTACTAATCTCATCACTATTACAGATTGAGTAAGCTAAGCCACTAGGATTCGTAAAGACAGTCCTTGCACTTCCTACTTTTGTTGGAGCAATTTGAAAAAATATAGCTCTGTAATAATAGACCTTATTAGGTGCAGTATTACATCTTATTCTAATAATTTCTTTTGTCATAAAAAATCTGTATATATCATGCTTTGCTAAGTCAAAGTCTTTCCAATCGTTAAATCTGATTAAAAACTTCAAATTAACTGTAGTTTTATCAAATTGAGATGTAGTATAAATCCTTCCATTTACTCTTGTTATGCTTTGGTAGGAGTTAGTGAAAGCTGATTGCGTTGTCAATTTCACGAAATGTAAATCTGGTGTAGTTGTATTAATATTAATCTCATCTTGATTACAAACTTTAGCCTTTAACCAATATTCATTAAGACTCATATTCCTGCCTCCTTTATTGATTTTATAACGAATTTTTTTAAAAGAGCACAAAAAAAGACAGCCATTAAATGACTATCACAAGTGTAAAACGATATACTTTCGTACAATCTTCGTTAAAAAAGGAGTAGTAATGTGCACTTATTAAAGTGCATTTATAGTATATCATTTATAGCATGGAAAATCAGCATAATAAAAACAGTTACTTAATTACAAGCAACTGCTAAAATTATAGTTTACTTACTATATATAATAATGAACCATAATCATGACTACAGTTACAGTATAACACAAAAAAAGACAGCCATTAAATGACTGTCTGGAAAAGCTTAGTATAATCTTACCTAAACCGTAGGGTCTACTACTATGTTTAAGGTGTAAGACAATTAAATTGCCTTGAGTGTAAAAACAACAGATAAACGACTAAATATCTCGTAAAGAGGTAATTTGTACTATAAATTAAATAGTACACTTTTAGTGTAACAAAGGATTAAAACGTTTGATAGTTATTTATTGACTGGTTTCTTTGCATTTATTTATAGAAAGCGTTGAAATTATCGCCACCACTAGCTTTGTTTAGTTGTTCCTGATTAACGCCAAGAATATTTGCGACTAATCCAATTAGGATATCTAATTTAGCCTCTACATTACTTTCAGAAAGTATTTGATTATCTTGGACTAGATTTATATGGTAAAGCAGTAAGGATGCACAAAAAAGTTTCAAATCAAGAGCAGATGCAAAAAAGTATCTAAAAGAAAAGCAAATACTGCTTTTGATAAATTAACACGATACAATAGAGTATTTAAATCTAATTTAAGTCATGTTAAAGTAACAAGAATAATTAACATTGACGATATTACCCTAAAGGCAATTCATGATTATAAGGAATATCAGATTAATCAAAATAAAACAATTAATGATAGTTATTTTATCTTTATAACTGACAAAGGTAATTTATATAACTCAACCAACTTAATAAGTTGGTTAAAAACTATTTATAACCATTGTCCTGAGGATTTACCAAGACTTACTAACCATAATTTTAGAAAAACTCATGCAAGTTTATTATTACAGTCAGGAGTAAGCGTAAAATATATACAAAAAAGGTTAGGTCATAAAGATATTAAAACTACTCTTAATATCTATACACACCTAACCTCTGATATGGAAAGCCTTAACCTACAAGAGTTTATGGATTATCTAAAATTTTAAAATAGTCCAACTTTTAGTCCAATATTTGAAAGTTGGTACTCTAAACCCTTGATACTACTGGGTTTAAAGTCGTCTTACTTAATTTGTGACATAACTTCATCAACAAAGTTATTTTCTTGTTTTTCGATACCTTCGCCAACTTCATAGCGGTAGAATGCTTTCACTTTGCCACCTTTTGAAGCAACAAATTGACTTACTGTTTGGTCACCATCTTTAACGAATGATTGGTCATCTAATGAAATTTCTGAGAAGAACTTCTTCAAACGACCTTCAACCATTTTTTCAATGATTTTTTCTGGTTTACCTTCATTTTTAGCTTCTTCTGTTAGAACTTCTTTTTCATGAGCAACTTCTTCAGCAGGAACTTGGTCACGGTTTACATATTTAGGATTAATTGCAGCTACGTGCATTGCAACATCTTTAGCAGTTGCTTCATCAGCACCTTCTAAAACAGTTAATACAGCAATCCGACCACCGTCGTGTAAGTATGCACCAAAATTATCGCTATCTTCTTTTTCAACTACTTTGAAACGACGTAATGTGATTTTTTCACCAATAACTTGTGTTGCTTCAATAAATTCATCATTTAAAGTACCTTTATCTGTACTTATAGCTAAAGCAGCTTCTACATCAGCTGGTTTTGATTCAGCAATTACTTCAGCAGTATGCTTTACTAAGCTTTGGAATTTTTCGTTTTGAGCAACAAAGTCTGTTTCGGCATTAACTTCAACAATTGCAGCAGTGTTACCTTTTACAACTACACTTGCTAAACCTTCAGCAGCAACCCGATCGCTTTTCTTAGCAGCTTTAGCAATTCCTTTTTCACGTAAAAAGTCAATTGCTTTATCCATATCACCATCAACAGCAACTAAAGCTTTTTTAGCGTCCATCATACCAACGCCTGTTTTATCACGTAATTCTTTAACTTGTTGTGCAGAAATCTTTGCCATAGAACTACATCCTCCTAAAATTTCAAAATTATTTATTAACACTTTAAAAAACTGTCTCAAAATAAAAGGCTTTGCGCCCACATTTTGAGACAGCCAATTATTATAAACTATTCAGCATCTGTATCGTTGTCGCCTTCAACTGCTTCAACAATATCTTCAATTGAATCTACTTGTTCGTCATCATTTTTAAATGATTCCTCTGTAACGTCTTCTTGATCTTCACCTTGACGACCTTCAATAATAGCATCTGCCATCTTAGAAGTGATTAAACGAACGGCACGAATAGCGTCGTCGTTTGATGGAATCTTAACGTCAATTTCGTCTGGATCAGCGTTTGTATCAACCATTGCAACGATTGGAATATTTAATTTTTGAGCTTCCTTAACGGCAATGCGTTCTTTACGTGGATCTACGATAAAGATTACATCTGGAATCCGTGGCATATCTTCGATTCCACCAAGGAATTTTTGAAGACGATCGCGTTCCTTAACTAATAAGGCAACTTCTTTCTTTGGAAGACGTTCAAATGTACCGTCTTCTTCCATCTTCTTAATATCTTTCAAGCGTTTGATCCGTGTTTGGATTGTGTTCCAGTTTGTCAATGTACCACCTAACCAACGATGGTTGACATAGTATTGACCTGCACGTTTTGCTTCTTCTTCGATTGCATCTTGAGCTTGTTTCTTTGTACCAACAAATAAAACAACGCCATCATCAGCTGCAACATCTTTCATGAAGTCATATGCTTGATCGATTAACTTAACAGTTTTTTGTAAGTCAATGATATAAATTCCATTCCGTTCTGTGAAGATATACTTCTTCATCTTAGGATTCCAACGACGTGTTTGGTGACCAAAATGTACACCAGCTTCAAGTAATTGTTTCATTGTAATTACTGACATTACAATACCTCCAAAATAGTTTTTTTCCTCCCCCATGTTCAATTGATTTGGCACTTAATAAGCACTTCCAAATCTATCGCATGAGGTGTGAATTGTGCTCACAGCACTTCTTTAAGTATAGACAATAATTAAAACAATTGCAATAACTATTTTACAGTAATTACTGGATTTTGTTGTTTTCCCGTTTCAATATATGTCTTAGCGCAATTTAATGCCACTTCTACCATATTTTTAACTGCCATATCAGTATAAAAAGCAATATGTGGTGTAATCAAAACATTATCACGTACATTTAAATTATTAAAAATTGGATCATCAATTTCCTTTCCATGTAAATCATGATCAAAAATTGGTAACTCATGTTCATAAGTATCTAAAGCTGCACCTGCAACTTGTTGATTATCCAATGCATGAATTAACGCCTTTGAATCAATTAATGTTCCCCTTGCAGTATTGATAATTAGCACGCCTTTATTCATTTTGTTAAAAGCATCTGCATCAAGCAAATGAAAATTGTCTTTTGCCGCTGGCATATGTAATGTAATCACATCTGCTTTGCGATATAGCTCATCATACGAATCAACATAAATTCCCTGTTTTTCAAGTTCTTGATTATGATATGGATCAACTGCTACTACTTTAGCGCCAAATCCTTGAACAAGTTTCACCACTTCTCGTCCAATTCTTCCAGTTCCCATCACGCCAACCGTCATTTCATTTAGTTGCCGACTAATATATGGTTCCCATCGAAAATCTTGTCGACTCATCTTTTCATTAAATTGCTTGATATGGCGAATCAACTGCAACATTTGCGTTAATGTAAACTCAGCAATTGCACTTGGTGAATATGCTGGTACATTCGTAATTGCAATTTGATTATCCTTAGCAGCTTGCAAATCAATATTATCAATTCCTACATTGCGAATTGAAAGTATCTTCACTCCAAAATCCTTTAAAGTTTTAAAGTACTCACGAATATATGGAGTTGTTTGTAAGCCAATGACTCCATCAAATCCTTTGATTTGACCAATATTTTGTTCTGATAGTAACTCATGTATCAATTTTACCTGACACTTATTTTGATTACTCCATTCTTTAAAAAAGGGAACCTCATCTTTTCGAACACCAAATGCAATTAATTTCATCTCAAATTCCTTCTTTCATAAAAATACTCATCTTTATTATAAATATTGCCACTTTTGAATGGAAACCCCATGTTCAATTAAATATTTTTCTTTTGCTTTTCTAGACTGATGTTTAAAGGCATATTCTGCCTTCAATGCCTCTGATTTAGTTTGATATGCTTCTTGGTACAATAATTTTACTGGACGTCTTAATTTGGTATATTTAGCGCCTTTTCCGGCATTATGAGTTTCCACTCTTTTACTTACATTCGTAGTAAATCCACCATAAAAAGATCCATCTGAACAAAGTAAAACATACATAAAGTACTTTTTATTTTCCATATATTAATTCCTTAACTTGTTGAGTATATTCATTTTCATCAGTGTAGGTAATAATCGGTGGTAAATATTTAATTCCACCCTTTTTACCATCTTTAATTGCTTCAATTAAAATCATATTAGCTTCCTTATTTGCTTTAGGGTAAACTAATTTAATTTTTTTAGGTGCCAAACGATTTTGCATCATCATTTCCATGATTTCCAAGCTTCTTTCTGGACGATGGACTAAGTATAATTTCCCCCCAGTTTTTAATAGTCCACTTGAAACTTCAATAACTTGCTTTAAAGTGACTTTAATTTCATGACGTGCAATTGCTAAATATTCATTTGGATTTTTTTTACTATGTGGTAAAGTTTCAAAATATGGTGGATTACACGTTACTACATCATAGTTGTCTTTTTTCAAAAATGATGCTGCCTCATTTAAATCACGATTATAAACTTTGATTCGATTTTCAAGGTGATTCAATTTGACACTTCGTTGAGCCATATCAGCTAAACGTGGCTGAATTTCAACTTCATCAATTTGGCCTTTAAATTTTTTACTAATAAACAATCCTACTGCTCCATTGCCTGCACATAAATCAACTGCTTTTTTATTTGGACGCGAATCTGCTTTTATGAAGCTGGCTAATAATACCGCATCTAAAGAAAATGAGAAAACCTCGGAACTTTGGATGATTTGAACATCCTGAGAATAAAGTTGATCAATGCGTTCATTTTCTTCTAAATTTATATTCATATAAAACTTCCTTATTTCTTCGTTTATTTATTAAAATTTACTTGCATATTATTATTTTTTTTTGCATACTAAAGCATGGACATCGTTTGAAAGGAGTTAAATTATGTTTTATAACTTTATGCGTAGAATCGTTAACTTTCTTGTCCATTTATTTAATGGAAAAATTACAATTTTAAATAAGAATAATCTTCCAAAAGGTAATTACATTCTTGTAGGGCCTCATCGTACTTGGTTTGATCCTTTATTTTTTGCTTTGGCAGCTTCACCAAAGCAATTCGCTTTTATGGCCAAACAAGAACTATTTAAAAATTCGATCCTAAGATTTATTTTAACACATGCTAATGCCTTCCCAGTTGATCGCAAAAATCCAGGACCTTCAGTCATTAAAACCCCAGTTAAATGGCTCAAAAATAAAGATATGTCATTAATCATGTTTCCTTCTGGAACACGTCATTCACAGGCAATGAAAGGCGGAGTTACTTTAATTGCGAAAATGGCAAATGTCCCAATTGTTCCTGCAGTTTACCAAGGCCCTTTAACTTTTAAAGGATTACTTTCACGCAAAAAAACAACCGTTGCTTTTGGGAAACCAATTTACGTTGACCGCAAAGAAAAATTAAATGATAAAAATCAACAAAAAATTATTAAACAAATGGAAACACAATTTAAACAATTGGATCAACAAATTGACCCTAAATTTGTATACATTGATCCTGCTTCAAAAAAACAAAGTAATTAATTTATCAAATTTAAAATAAAAAACAGGCTTATGATTTTATCAAGCCTGTTTTTTTTATAATTATTTCTTTTTGTTATTTTCTTTAGCGTAACTTGCTTTCATAGAAGTCATCATTTGGTTAATTTTACGTTGTGATGGCTTTTGTCCCATTTGAAGCATCATTGTACGAAGCATTTGTTCGTTAAATGGTGGATTCTTTTTCAAGTAGTTTTCTAAATATCTTCTTGCAACAAAAAAGCCGATTACAAAACCAGCAATTAATGCAATAATAACCAATAAAATTACTATTCCTGTTGACAAAGTCCGATCCTCCTTACAAATAACATAACTATAATTTTAAGCGAAAAATCTAAAAAAATAAAGAGGACTTTTAAAAAAATTAATCATCACGTAAACCACGTTCACGTTGGATTTTTTTTACTTTTTCAGGAGTAACTTCTTTTCCGTTTTTATCATAAACTTGAAGCATTTCAATATGACTTCTAAAGTTTTCACGAAACATTGACAAGTATGTTTCACGTAATCGCTTTTGTTCAGCTTGTTCTTCCTTAGTTAAACCTTCTTCTTTTTTCTTTTTAGCTAGCTCATTAATTCGATCAATTAAATCTTGAGGAATCCCATTATTTTCTTTAGCCAAATTTCTCCGCTCCCTTCTCAAATATTCTTTTTTTATTTTATCGAATTTCAATACTAATTTCAATTAAAGCGAACTTTTGTTTGTACTTAATAAAAATATATGCTACTATCGAGTTAATATATTATAAGTTTTCACGAGGTATTATTATGACGAAATCATCTGAGGAACGTCAATTAAGAGTTTTACGCTTTATTTATAATTCTGTTCAGGAAAAAGGTTATCCTCCAACTGTGCGTGAAATTGGTGAAGCTGTTGACTTATCTTCAACATCAACTGTCCATGGACATTTAAATCGTTTAGAAAAGCGTGGTTTTTTAGTTAAAGATGCAACTAAACCACGTGCCATTGAAGTTACTCCAGCTGGAATGGAGGCTTTAGGTATCACTTTTAAGGCTGATGCTATTCCAATGGTAGGGACTGTGACTGCGGGACAACCGATTCTAACAGTCGAAGAAACCACTGATTTCTTTCCTCTTCCACCTAATTTTGAATCAGCTGATAATTTATTTATGCTTACAATTCGGGGAGAAAGTATGATTAACGCTGGAATTTTAAATGGCGATAAAGTCATTATACGCAAACAAAATAGTGCTGATAACGGTGATATTGTGATTGCGATGAACGATCAAGATGAAGCTACTTGCAAACGATTCTACAAAGAAAAAGATCATTACCGACTTCAACCTGAAAATGATACAATGGCTCCTATTATTTTGAATCAAGTAACTATTTTAGGAAAAGTAATTGGTTTATATCGAGATAATATTTAAATTAATAAAAGGACTGTGATTGAATCACAGTCCTTTTATTAATTTTACTGTTCAATTTTTTGCTTAATTTGATGAGCCATTTTAATCAATTCTTCAGCATGTTCCATTGTTAGTTCCGTAATTTCAGATCCTGAAAGCATACGTGCAATCTCCTTAACTCTCGTTTTAGCATTTAATTTTTCGACTCGAGTTTCTGTCCGCCCATCTACCACTTTTTTAGAAATATAATAGTGATGATCAGCAATTGCAGCGACTTGTGGTAAGTGCGAAATGCATAGTACTTGTGAAGTTTGGGCAATTTGCGAAATTTTTTCAGCAATCGCTTGAGCAACTCGTCCACTTACTCCAGTATCAACTTCATCAAAGATAATACTTGTAACTCCTTGCTTTTGTGAAAAAATTGTTTTTAATGCAAGCATTATCCGTGACAGTTCTCCTCCAGAAGCAATTTTAGCTAGCGGTCCCATGGATTCGCCAGGGTTAGTTTGAATATAAAATTCAACATCATCTAATCCATTTTCAGTCAATTCCTTATTTTCTTTGAACTTAACTTTAAAAATCGCCTTATCCATATATAATGCACTTAACTGTTTATGAATTGCTTTTTCTAATTCATGTGCTGTCTGTCGCCGTTTATTAGATAAATGTTGGGCTAACTTAAATGCATCTTGATATGTTTTTTCCACTTCTTTAGCCTGTTCTGCTGAACTTTGAGCACTACCTTGCATTTCATTTAACTCTTTTTTTATTTTTTGACCATATTCAATAATTTGTTCAACTGAATCGCCATATTTCCGTTTCAATTGATGAATTTCCTCTAATCGTTGTTCAATTTGGTTTAGGCGTTCTTCATCCCATTCCATTGAATCTAATTCATTTGAAATTTCATGCGAAACATCTTGCAAATTGTAAAATGCATCTGAAACTTTTTCATAAATATTATTCAAATCTGTTGAAAAATCAGAAACCTTACCTAATTCATTCATTGAAATTCCTAATTGACCTATTAAGTCAAAATTATCTCCCATTAATGCTTGATAGCTATTTTCTAATGCATCATGAATTACTTGATAATTATCTAATTGATCTTTTTCTTCTGTCAATTCCTCTTCTTCATGCGGTTTTAAATTGGCATTAGTAATTTCATCAAGTTGAAATTGTAAAGTATCTAATCGCTGAGCCCATTCTTTTTCATTAGCTTCACGCTTTTCAAGTGCTGTTTTCAATTTTCGGTATTTATGATACGCAACTTGATAACTTTCAACATCTTTTTTTAGGGAATGATCATATTCATCAAGGAGTTCTAAGTGTGTTTCTGGTTGCATTAAACTTTGATGTTCATTTTGGCCATGAATATCAATCAGCATTTCTCCAACTTGTCTAAGAGTTGTTAAATTTACTAAAGTTCCATTTATCCGACAAACATTTCTCCCAGTTTTATATAAATCTCTTTGTAAAATTAATGTTTCATCCTCATGATCTATGCCAAACTGATCAAGTAAATTAAATAATGGTGCATTTTTTGGCAAAACAAACTGTCCTTGTAAACAGGATTTACTTGTTCCCTTCCGAATAAAATCAGTAGAACCACGTCCTCCTGCTAATAATCCAAGAGCATCAATTATAATTGACTTCCCTGCTCCAGTTTCTCCAGTTAAAACCGTCATCTTAGCTTGAAAATCAATATCTGTTTTTTCAATGATCGCAAAATCTTTAATCGATAATTCTTGTAGCATCTAAATACACCTCCTCTTGATTAATTACTGATTTTCTAAAGTTGCATGCGCTTTTTTAACAATTTCAACTGGATTTACGTCAGGACTAATTTGGCCCTCATTTGAGCTCTTCTTTAAATGAATTAAAAATTCAATATTGCCATGTCCACCTGTAATTGGTGAGAAATCTAAGTTACATACATCAAATTTATTTTCAACTGCAAATTGAATAATTGTATTAATTACTTCTGTATGTGTAGCTGCATCCTTAACAATTCCATGCTTTCCTACTTTATCGCGTCCAGCTTCAAATTGAGGTTTAATTAAAGCAACTAAATCCCCACTATCTTTTAAAATGGGATAAAGAGGTGGCAAAATTAACTTTAGTGAAATAAATGATACATCAGTGGTGGCAAAGCTGGGTTGTCCTTGAGTAAAATCTTCTGGTTTGCTATATCTAAAATTGGTATTTTCCATTACAACAACACGAGGATCTTGTCGTAACTTCCACACTAACTGATTGGTTCCCACATCTAGAGCATAAACTTGCTTTGCTCCTTTTTGAAGAGAAACATCAGTAAATCCTCCTGTAGAAGAGCCAATATCAAGTACAATCTTATCTTTTACTGATAAATTAAATGTCTGTAAAGCTTTTTCTAATTTTAGGCCTCCACGACTTACATATGGCATCTTCGTTCCTTTGAAATGTAACTTAACATTTGGGTCAACTTTCATTCCAGGTTTATCTAGCCGTTCTTCATTTTCTCCTAAAATTTCGCCAGCCATTACTGCCCGTTTAGCTTGTTCACGGCTTTCAAATAATCCTTGTTGGACTAATAGTACATCTATGCGTTCTTTTTTCATTTTCTATCCTTCATTTATTTTGAAATAATTTAAAAATTCAGCTAGTAAATCAACTTTAACATTTAAATCATTCAAGTTAGTTAAAATTGAATTCATTTGATCAATTATCTTTTGAAGTTCATTTTTTGCACCGCTTAACCCTAATAATACGGTATAAGTATTTTTGTGTTCTACTTGATCTTTGTGCACTTTTTTCCCTAATTCTTCTTGGGAACCTACTTCATCTAAAATATCGTCATAAATCTGAAATGCTAAGCCAAAATTTTTGCCAAATTCTATTAGTAACTGTTGTTGTTTTACATTGGCTTTTCCAAGCGTTGCTCCTGCCAAACATGCATATTCTAAAAGTGCTGCCGTTTTCCCAAAATGAACTTGCTTTAATTGATTTAAGGTTAATTTTTTCTTCTCACCTTGAATATCACCAACTTGTCCATTTACCATTCCTTCTGCACCAGCAAACCGTGCTAAGTTACTAATCAAGATTACTTTAAACTCAGCTTTAATATTAGTTTGAGTAACTAACTCAAATGCATTAGTTAAAAGTGCATCTCCGGCAAGAACTGCAATTGCTTGACCATAAACTTTATGATTAGTTGGTTTTCCTCGTCTTAAATCATCATTATCCATTTCAGGTAAATCATCATGAATTAATGAATAAGTATGAATCATTTCTAAACTAGCCGCCACTTTTAAATCGTCTTGAGTAATTCTTTTTCCTAAACCTTCAATAACTGCAAGTAAAAAAAGCGGGCGAATTCTTTTTCCACCGGCATCAACCGAATACCGCATCGCTTCATTTAAAATTGGATAACTTTTTAATCCTGATAAATATTCATCAAGAGTCGCATTTATTTTAGGAATATACTCATTCATAAACTTTGGTAAGTTATTATTCATTTGAATCCTCTTTTTCAAAAATAGTTTCATTGCCTTGATCATCAATTACATGAGCTAATGTAGTTTCTGCATTTTCAAGCTTATCTTGGAGTTTTTTACTTAATTGGATTCCTTTTTGAAATTGACTTAAGGCTTCTTCTAAAGGAATATCACCTTGTTCTAGTTTGTTTACAATTCCTTCTAATTCATCCATTTGTTGTTCAAATGTTTTTTCTTCACTCATTAATTTGATTCCTTTCTGATTGATTTTACTTTCACATTTGCAGTACCGTCTTTTAAGTGTAAAATCAACTCATCTTCTGGTTTAATATCTTTAGTTGAGCGAATCACACTTTCATTTTTAGTTACGTAAGAAAATCCTCGTCCCATTACACTTAATGGATTTAAAATTTCTAATGCATGTATCAATTGCTGATATTTTTGCTCTTTAGTTCCCAGCGTATTTTTAATATTTTGAAATAATTGTTGCTCAAGTTGTTGGCTTTTATTTTGTAATAAATTAAGTCGGTTTTGCGGAGAATTCGCACTTAATGCACTGTCTAACTGGTTTAAATGCTGGCGATATTCATGTAATTGATTAGCAAAATTTTGACGTAATTTTGTTTCTAATAAATCTACTTTTTGAAGATAACCATCATATAAACGTTGTGGCTGTGTAAAGACAAATGATGTTTGTAATTTCTCCAATTGTTCTTTTTTTACCTCAATAATTCGCTTCATGGCTTTCTTTAATCGCATTTGATAGTCATTTAACGTTAATAAAACATCAGCCAAAACAGGAGTAGCCAATTCAGCAGCTGCTGTTGGAGTAGCTGCACGTACGTCTGCTACTAAATCAGACAATGTTGTATCAGTCTCATGTCCAACTGAAGAAATTACTGGAATTTTACTAGCAGCAATTTGGCGAGCAACTTCTTCTTCATTGAAAGGCCATAAATCTTCAATTGAACCGCCTCCTCTACCAATAATAATGGTATCAAAATCATTGCGTTCATTAATTTCTTTTAACCTTCCAACTAATGAGTTTTTAGCATATTCTCCTTGTACTTCTGCTGGAAACAATACTAATTGAACAATTGGATATCTTCTTCGTGTGGTTGTTATAATATCACGAATAACTGCTCCAGATGAACTTGTAATTACTGCAATTCTTTTAGGATACTTAACCAATGGGCGTTTCGGACGGCTAAATAATCCTTCCTTCGCTAATTTTTCTTTAAGTTGCTCATATGCTTGATATAAGGCTCCAATTCCATCAGGTTGCATTGAATCAATATTGATTTGATATTTTCCCGTTTGTTCATAAACTTCAATTCTACCAATCACCAGAACCTTCATTCCGTCTTTAGGTTCAAATTTTATTCTTTTGAAGTTAGATTGAAACATTACTGCTTCGATTTTGGCATTCTCATCTTTTAAACTAAAATATTGGTGCCGTGCACGTAATCTAAAATTAGAAATTTCACCAACAAGATAAACTTTTTCTAAATATGGATCAAATGCAAATTTTTTACCAATATATTTAGTTAGTGCTGTAACTGTTAAATATTTATCGTGTTCCATCTTTTAATTTTTCCTCAGCAATTTGAACTGTTTGTTCTAATAACATCGTAATTGTCATTGGTCCCACTCCTCCAGGAACTGGAGATAAGTAGGCAACTTTATTAGCAACCTTGCTACTATCAACATCGCCAACCAATTGACCATTTTCATTGCGATTTGTTCCTACATCAACAATAACGGCATTTTCATTAAAATAACTATCATCAAAAAACTGTCCCTTGCCAATTGCAGCAATCACTACATCAGCTTTTTTAGTTAGTTCTTTTAAATTTTTAGTATAGCTATGTGCTACTGTTACCGTTGCATTTTCCTTCATCATCATTGCAATTAATGGCATTCCGACAATTTTACTGCGACCAACAATGACAACATTTTTCCCTGCTAAATCAATTTGATATTCTTTTAGTAATCTAATGATGCCATGAGGAGTACAAGGAACTAAAGTTGCTTTATCTAAAAATAAATTACCAATATTTACTGGATGAAAACCATCAGCATCTTTTTTCGGATCAATTGCATCAATTACGTGATTTTCATCAATTGACTTTGGTAGTGGCAATTGAATCAAGATTCCATGAACTGACTCATCTTGGTTTAACTGCTCAATCATTTCAATTAACTTTGCTTCACTAATTGAAGCAGGTAAAGTTTTATCAAATGTTTTAATTCCTAATTTTGCAGCCGCTCTTTTTTTATTTCGAATATATACTTGACTTGCTGGATCATTCCCAACTAGAACTACTGCTAAACATGGAGTGATCCCATGTTCTTTTAAAATATCAACTTTTTTCTTAATTTCTCCTCTAATTTTACTAGAAAGTTGCTTACCATCTAATTTAGTTGTCACAATTACCATCCCTTAAAATTCCATAATTCAAATATAATTTTAGCATAGGATCAACTTCAGAGAAAAGTTGAATTGTGTTATATAAAATAAAAGGCCCGACAAAATTTGTCGTAGCCTTTTACTAAATAAAGTTTGAAAGTACGCCATTAATAAAACTGCGTTCTTTTTCATCACTAAATTCATTTGCCAACTGTAAAGCTTCATTCAAAGCAACTTTTGCTGGAATATCATTAACATACTTAATCTCATATAAACCAAGCCGTAAAATAATCAAATCCGTTTTACTTAAACGACTTAATGTCCACTTAGCATTTAATTTAGACGAAATCATCTCATCTAAATCAGCTTGTCTAGCTAGTACACCATCAACTAAAGTTGCTAAATATTCTGGTTGTTTTGTAACATGCCTTTCTTCTAGTAAAGAATCAATTACAGTTTGAACATTTGCATCGGGATTGCTGTTAATTGCAAATAAGGTTTGGAAAGCAATCTCTCTGACTTGATGTCTAGTAATACTCACTTTTCTTCACCATTTTCTTCAGCGAATGGATTATTTGGATCGATTGTAGGTTCTTGTTTTTCAGGAACAATTCCTTGAACATGAACATCAACTTTATCCAAATTTAAACCTGTCATAAATAAAACTTGTTGTTTTACTTTTTCTTGAATTTCAAATGCAACATTTGGCACAGATACACCATAGTTTAAAAGAGCATAGACATCAACTTTTAATTCTGAGTCTTTTTGGTCTAATTTAACTCCTTTAGTCCGATCTTCCTTGCCAAATAACTTAGATACGCTATTAGCCAATGAACCACGCATGGAATAAACACCATCAACTTGGCTTGCTGCAATTCCAATAATAATTTCCACGACTTCAGGAGCAATCCTAATTTCTCCTAAACTTGGTTCTTGACTTGCTAAAATAATGTTATTATCTTCAGCCATTGTCATAGCCTCCTTTGTATTATGCACGTGAAATATATGTTCCATCTGTAGTGTTAATTGTTAAAGTTTCACCTTCATTAATGAAGAATGGTACTTGAACTACTAATCCAGTTTCCATGATTGCTGGTTTAGAACCCCCTGATGAAGTATCACCTTTAATATTTGGTTCAGTTTCTGCTACTACAAGATCAACTGTGTTTGGTAATTCAAGTCCAAGAGTTTCTGACCCATACATGATTACCTTAACAAGCATGTTTTCTTTTAAATATTTAATCTCATCTTGAATTTGTGCCTTATTTAATTCAAGTTGTTCATAAGTAGATGTATCCATAAATACATAATTATCGCCATCAGCATATAAATATTGCATCTCTTTGCGATTAATTTGTGCTTGATTTACTTTTTCACCTGCACGAAATGTTTTTTCTTGGACTGCTCCTGTACGTAAATTTTTTAATTTTGAACGAACAAAAGCTGAGCCTTTACCTGGCTTAACATGTTGAAATTCTACTACACGCCATAATTCACCATCAACTTCAATTGTTAAACCATTTTTAAAATCATTTACAGAAATCATTTATTTTTCCTCCTACAGGGTTGAATTCCGTCTTTCTTAAAGAAATCACTATATTGAATATTTTCACGTGAATTATAGGATTTGTCAAGCAGATTATTCTTTAGTTATTTAAATTTCTATAAACTTTGTTGCAAAACCAGACAAATTTTTAAATCCATCATTAGTAATTAAAATATCATTTTCAATTCGAATTCCACCAATTTCAGGAACATATAATCCTGGTTCAATAGTAATAACTTCCCCTGACTTTAATTGCTCATCACTTTGACTACCTAATGCTGGTAATTCATGAATAGATAAGCCAATTCCATGACCGATCCCATGTGTAAAATATTGTTCTAACTGATACTTTTTAAAAACATTAATTGTTTGTTGATAAATTTGTGCAATTTGCAAGCCCGGTTTTAAAATCTCAGTTGTTTCATTAAGTGCTTCTAAAACGATTTGATAAAGTTCCTTCACTTTAGAAGAAGCTTTTCCTACATATACCGTGCGGGTAATATCAAATGTATAATTTTGGTAATAGTATCCAAAATCTAATAAAACTAATTCATTAACTTGGATTTTGCGTTTTGAAACCGTACTATGAGGTGCAAGTGTGTTTTGCCCACTTGCAATAATCGTGTCAAAGGATGCTTTAGTAGCATCCTTTGTTTTCATAAAATAATCTAACTGATTTGCTAATTGTCTTTCACTTAATCCTTGATTGAGATGATCTAAAAAAAATTCAAATCCCAATTGTGCTATTTGAATTGCTTGTTGTATTTTTTGAATCTCCGTTGATGATTTAATCGCACGTAATGATTCAATTACATTTTCAGTTGGGACAATATCTGCTGGACTTAATTCATCTAATTGATCATACATTTGATATGAAATTGACTCCTCAAATCCTAAGGCAACTAAATTTTCTTTTTTTAAAATCTCACATGCACTTTCTAAATAGTTTCTTGTAATAACTGGAATCGCATTTTTTTGCTCATTTAATTCAATTTCAAACCGCTGATCGCTAATTAAATATGTTTCATTTTCAGTTACTAAAAGAAGGCCTTCATCTCCCGTAAATCCAGACAAATAGTATATATTAGTTGGAGATGTTACTAAAAAAGAATCTAAACGATGTTCTTGAAGTTGTTTTTTTAACTGATTAATTCTTGCATTACTCATAATTACTGAAGATTATGTTAAAAAAAAGAGATTGGACATAAAGTCACAACCTCTAAAATATTAATCTGCAACAGGATATACAGATACTTGACGCTTATCACGGCCTTTGCGTTCAAAGCGTACTACACCTTCAACTTTAGCGAATAATGTGTTATCGCCACCCATACCAACATTTACCCCTGGATAAATGTGTGTACCACGTTGACGATAAATGATTGATCCACCTTTAACTAATTGACCATCGGCACTCTTAGCACCTAAACGCTTTGAGCGTGAGTCACGACCGTTAGCAGTTGAACCGCCACCTTTTTTGTGAGCGAAGAATTGCAAATTCATTAACATAACCTATTGCACCTCCTCAAGATTATTTAATTTCGATGTATTTATCATAATTCTTTTCAATATCTTGAAGTCCCAACTCAAAACTTTTAAGTAATAGTTGTACTTCAGAATATTGAAATTGATCATTGGTCAGCTTCATCTCCATATAACCGCCTTCTTCATCATCGGCAATGACATAAGGCTTAACATGAACAAGCTGTTCAAGACAATTGACTGTATTGATTGCTAATGCAGAAATAGCCGCACAAACAATATCTTGCCCATATGGCCCCGATTCCGCATGTCCTTTTAACTTAAAACCAGTAATTTGGTCATTTCTATAGTTAAAATGTACTTGAATCAAACTATCAACTCACTTTCAATTAAGCGTTGATTTCGTCAATAACAACCTTTGTATATGGTTGACGATGACCTTGTTTTGTGTGTTGGTGTTTCTTTGGTTTGTACTTGAAAGTAACTACCTTCTTAGCACGACCTTGCTTTTCAACAGTACCTGTAACTGTAGCACCTTCAACTAATGGTGTACCAATAACTGTTTTTTCACCACCAACTAAAACAACTTGATCAAAAGTTACTTTATCGCCAGCATTTACGTCTAATTTTTCAACGTAGATTGCTTGGCCTTTTTCAACTTTTAATTGTTTGCCACCTGTTTTAATGATTGCGTACATCTTGTGCACCTCCTTAAAATTCCTTAGACTCGCCGTAATTTAGTGGTTCATTTGAACACTTTAACTTAAAACGTGCGGTTGCAGTTGTACTATGCACAAGTACAACAGTTGTATTTTATCAAATTTTATTGTTACCGTCAAATATTGATTGATCATCAACATTATTAAATTTGTAATTGACAAACATTAACATTCCTCTTATAATAATAATGTTGCAAAAATGGTTCGGTAGCTCAGCTGGATAGAGCATCCGCCTTCTAAGCGGATTGTCGAGAGTTCGAATCTCTCCCGAATCACCATATTTTAGAAGACTGTAACTTTATGTTACAGTCTTTTTCGTAATAAAAAAGGCGACACTTAAATGCCGCCTTTTATTAAATTAAAATTGTTTTTTAAATTGATCTTCAATCTCATTAATTTCAAAATTTAAGTCAATCAATCCAAGTTTTAAAAACATATGCCATGCATGAACTAAACTTTGAGGTTGACGATGAAAATAACATTGATTTAATTGTTGCTGGATACTTAAATATACTACTGCTAATGAATCACTTTTCCATTTTTGAACTAAAGCATTTAAATCTTCATCTGATATTAGCATGATATATGCCCATTCTTTAAAGTTAGCAATTTCAAGAAAATCACGCATTGCATCACAATACTTAACTAGTATTTCATTTCTTTCCATTCCCACTTGAATTCCACTAAATAATTTAGCCAAACTAATATTGGCATTAGCAATTAAATTACTATACTTTTCATCTAAATTGTTTTGCTTAGCTGGCAACATCTTAGGAAATTTACTTTGACGTGTAATTGATAATAATTCATTTACATTCATACATTATAACCTTCGATCATTAATAATAACGCGGATCATTTTTAATTTCTAAACTATCAAGATTTTCAAGATACCAATCTCTTAAAAAATCATACGTATTCAATATATCAAACCATGAAATTCGATTGTCTGGATCTGTAATTTTAATTACCCATTGACCATTACTTTGCATTTCAACTTTCATTTCAATCCCATGATTCAATTTTAAAATCGCTTCATTTTGCATTCCAGTAACGAGCATATACCCTGCATTAGATGCAGCAATAAATAGCTTATCAAGTGCTTCTTTAGGCATTTGATCATCCATAATAGCATATACTGCGTAATTTGATGGGTCTAAAATATTAAAGTCAACATCAAAGCCATAATCTTCTTTCATAAACTTTCCAATTGCAAGCAACTGAAGTTCAAATTTACGTAAAGTGTCTTGAGAAATTTCATTTCGATATTTAGTAATTAATAAACTTGTAATTGCCTCACTATTAAATAATAATAAATGTTTATTGAAATCAATAAAGAACAAAGCTTCATTATGGTTGTGTTCTACATAGTAGGCACTTCCATCTGGATTTTCCTGAAATGTAAAATATCCTAAGTTATCAATTCCTGGAAATTGGTGATACAATTCATCCGTTTGTTCATTAGCTTGTAAGACTAATTTTTCAGCTTGATGCAATCCTAAAAGTCGACTTAAGAAAATTAAGTAAAAATCTTGCCGACTATATTGTTGTGGATATATTAAGTATGCCGAATCCAACTGATATGTAGATAGCTTTTGAATTGAACTTAATAACACTTGTGCATCGTTAGTCGTAATTAGTTCATTTAAAATTTCAGTAAAATTAATTCCATTTTCAAGATTTTTCTTTAATTCATCGCGATAAGCCATGAGCCGTCCAGTTGTACTTAATGAACGCACATCTTTAGGTTGAGGCTTACTTTTGCCATTTGGAAGAAACGTAATTGTTTGCATATTTTTTTGTTCGTTCATTGAATCTCACCTATTCTTTTGACGCAATTAAGTTAGCAATATAATCACGGTATAGTGTTTTATTCTTAGCTTCAAAATTCTCAAACGTTCCAAATTTAGAGACAATACTTTGTTTTTCATAACCAATTAGAGTGTCTTCTTTTGATAAAGCTAAAATAGTTTCTTCATTGTCTCTAATTGTCCGATAAGCGTCATTAGCCTGTTCATCTAGTTCAGTCAAATGACTTAATTTGTCTACTAATTTTTGCTTAGATTCCTTTTGTTTTGAACTCCCCCAAGGCATCACTTTTTCTTGCGATACTTCTTTAATTTGTACACGTAACTCTTCTTTTTGTTGATCACGTTCATCTTGTGAATCAATTAAAATTTGTAATTTTTCATTTTCTTGTGATAAACGTTCAATACTATCACTATTTAAGCGCTTATTTTCATATTCTAATTCAAAGGCCTTAGATAATTTTTCATATTCACGCTTATCAAAATGAAACTCAACATTTAAAATGTCAAATGTCCCAAATAATCTTCGTCCCCACCAATTTCCGAAATAAAATTGAAAGTTGCCAGGAGTGGTTTCTTCAAAATAGAAAAAAGGATAAATTTTATTCAAATAATTAATCAATTTTTTACTTAAAAAATCACTAATTTGTGGTTGAATATCTTCTACTAATTTTTCATTTTCAAAATCGTTTACACCATGCCGTGCTTGTAAAATTTCTTCAGCATATCGTTTAGAATCGATTAATTCATACACTTGCCGATCATCTTGATTAGTAACTGCCTTTTCTAATGTTTGCAGATATTGAATCTTATTTGTGACCGCACTTGTTAATGTTTTTGTTGCTTCATCATGATCTGATAAAGTAAATTGATTTTCAACTGTCATAAGAATCTCCTCTTATTACCTAAAATAAAAAACATTGCTTTATCTATATTTTGTCAAAAAAATTCATTAAAAGCAATGTTTGACCATTAATTTTATTTGATTAAATTTAAATTATTTTTCTACATACTGTCTTTGATAATCTTTTACTCCAGTAAAGACAAATTTTGCAGGATCATCACTATAATCTAACATTCGTGTTTTTTCGTCTTTAATACGCGAATTGTAAATTTTTTCATATTGATCAACTGTTAATTGTTGCCGTTGATCTAATACATGTTGAAATGCTTCTTTTTCAATCATCTTTTCAAATCCAGGTTGCAAAATTCCAGAGTAAAATTCACCTTGAGCACCAGAACCATAACTGTATAAACCAAGACGCATTCCAGCACTTAAGTCGGTTGAATTTTCTAATAAAGAAAGTAATCCCAAATATAATGATCCCGTATATAAATTTCCAATTTGATTACTATATTGGCGCACACTTTCAAATTGACGTGTCAATTTAGCTGCAATTTGGGGATCAGCATCTTCAATTGCAATTTTTAATGCTTTGAAGCCTTCTTTTGTATATGGCAAATGGAATAATAGTGCATCAAATTTAGAAACATCAAAACCATTTTTTTCTTGATATTCACTAAAAACATGCTTAAAGAAATCCAAATATACATTTGTTGAATACTTTCCATCCACTAATGCTTCATCCATTCCTAATGGTCTCCAAAAATCCATTAAGTCTTCAGCCCAATATGTTGCATCATCTTGAACTGCTAATATTCTTGGATTACGTGTAATTAGCATTGCAACTGCTCCGCCTCCTTGAGTAACTTCCCCCTTGGTTTTTAAACCATAGCGTGCATTATCAGCACCAATTACAAGTACCTTAGAATCTGGATTTGATGCAATATGTCCTTGTGCAAAGTGAATAGCTGCAGTTGCCGCATAACATGCTTGTTTTAATTCAACCATTCTAATTTGATTTTTTAAACCTAATAAATGTTGTAGGTATGCAGCTCCTGATTTAGAATTATCTACTCCTGATTCGGTTGCAAATAAAACCATATCAATTTGATCTTTATCTTCAGCAGTTAAAATTTTATCTGCTGCATTAGCTGCCATTGAAATTACATCTTGAGTTGGCGGAATCACTGCCATTTTACTTTGACCAATGCCAATTAAAAACTTATTTGGATCCACATTACGTGCTTGTGCTAAATCTTTCATGTCTAAATATAAATGAGGAGTAAAGAAACCAATTTTATCAATTCCAATATTCACGATAATCCCTCCGTTTAAAATACTATATTAGATTTTATCATACTCAATTATAAAATAAAAAAAAGATCACTTATTTATGTTAAAATAAAGTTAATTTCAAAGAAAGAACGTGTTTTCATGAAAACAATCGCAATTCAAGTATTTGGCTTAGTTCAAGGCGTCGGCTTTAGATATACAACTAAGCAATTAGCAGATTCAATGGGAGTTAAAGGAATTGTTATGAATCGTTCAAATGGATCTGTGTACATTGAAGCACAAGCAGCTCCTCTAATATTACAAAAATTTTTAAGTCAAATTAAATTATCTCCAACTCCAAGTGGCCGTGTAGATGATATTAAAGTTACAGAAATTTCTAATAAAAATTATTCTAATTTTTCAATAACTTATGAATAAATAGGTTAATCCGTATTGAAATTCCTTTTGTTTTTGCTTATCATTAAGTCTGTATATTTAAAATGAAAGGAATTGAACATTGAAAAAGAAAAAAATCGCTGTTTTAGCGGGAGCATTCTTGACTATTTCTCTTTTTCTTGGTGGATGTGTTCAAAGAACCAGTTCTGGTAAACCTTATGGATTTATCTATGATTATTTAGCTGTTCCAACACAACATTTACTTGAATGGTTATCTGGTTTACTTGGCGGCAGTTACGGTTGGGCAATCGTGGTTATCACTTTAGTTGTTCGCCTACTTTTAATGCCTTTAATGCTAAGCCAAATGAAAAAATCAACAATTCAACAAGAAAAAGTGGCTGCAATTCAGCCTCAACTAGTTGAATTACAAAAACAAGCTAAGAATGCACAAACACAAGAAGAACAAATGGCATTAAGTCAACAAATGATGTCATTGTATCGAGATAATGAAATCTCTATGACTGGTGGGATTGGTTGTTTACCACTTTTAATTCAAATGCCAATTTTCGCTGCATTGTACGCAGCCATTCAATATTCTCCAGAATTATCACATTCAACCTTTTTCGGAATCAATCTTGCAGGAAGAAGCTTTACCTTTGTAGTATTAACATTTTTAATTTATGCACTTCAAGGGTGGCTATCAACTCGTGGATTACCTGAAAGTCAAACAAATAGAATGACTACAGGAATGATGATGATTTACACACCTGTAATGTTTGCTTTCATGACATGGATTGCACCAGCTGGTTTAGGACTTTATTTCTTTGCTGGAGGAATCATTGCATGTTTCCAAACATTACTAATTAACGGAATGCGTCCAAAAATTAAAAAAGAAATTGAAGCGCAAATGGCACAAAAAAATAAAAATAAGCCTAAAAAAGTTGAACCAGTTAAAACTAAAATTCAAAATGCACAAAACAAAGCCGTTGAAACTCATAATTTAAATCGGCAAAGAAATGCTGGAAAACAAAAGCGAAACAAATAAAAAAATCGTGATTAAAATCACGATTTTTTTATTTTGCTAAGAGTAACTGAACTCTAAAAATAGATCCTTGACCTTCTACACTTTCCACGTTAATTTTGCCATGATACCCTTCAACTAAACGATGTGCAATCGACAATCCTAGCCCATTACCACCTTTATTTCGACTCCGTGCTTTATCAACCCGATAAAATCGATCAAAAATTTTTTTAATATTTTCCTGAGAAATTCCTTCTCCAAAATCTTGAACTAAAAATTCAACATATCGTGTATTTTTTGACATTGTGATGTGAATTTCCTTTCGTTCAGTTGAATACTTAACCGCATTATCTAACAAAATAATTAAAATTTGTTCTAAGTGATTCCGATAAATTTTAACTAGGGTTTTTGCTTTTAAATCATTATCTAAAATTATTTGAAAATCTGGATGAATCATTTTAAAATCATTATAAACTTGTAATCCCACTTCACGTGCATCTGAAACTTCATTTCCATATTGAATTTCAACTTGTTCTGCACGGGATAAATCTAACATTTCTTGAACTAAATTTTTCATCCGATCAATTTCTTGCAAAGATGCTTTAATTGATTCATCCAAAACTTTGGGATCATCTTTCCCCCAACGCTTTAGTAAATCAAGGTGCCCTTGAATAATTGCAACTGGCGTACGCAACTCATGTGAAACATCTCCCACAAATTGTTGCTGTTGTTCAACATATCGTTGCATTCGATCAAGCATTTCATTAAACATTACTCCTAATTGAGCAAGCTCATCTCCACTTGATATTTTTGGAACGCGCACATTTGACAATGCCTTGGCTTCATCATCATCTTCATTGATTTGATCAATCGTTTCATTGATAGTATCAATTGGTTGAAGAAGCACCGATGAAAGCCAATAACTCATTAATGCAATTGCAAAACAAACGGTAATCCCACAAATAATAAATAAAATCAATAATTTATGGTGAATGCGATCATATTCACTTAACTTATCTGTAATTTGAATATAACCAATCACTTTTTTAGTTTGTTTTGATTTAACTGGTTTTCGCATTACTAAAATGGAATGTCCATTTTTCTTAAAGCGCTCTTCTTGATTTTTAGAAACTTTCTTGAAATTAACGTTTTCTTCGCGGGTGGCATACAGTTGTTTGCCCTGCTGATTATAAATTCCAACAACAATGTTTTCAGGAGCAGCAGATTTAATGAAAGAATCTTTATACGGCGTTTCATCTCTTGATGGCTTAGCTAAATAACTAATATTAAAAGAATGCTGAATATCTTCTTGTGATAAATTTTTAGAATATACAGATAATTTTTTCTCCGTTGCATTCATTGCATTTTTTGTATATGTGTGTTGCTGTTCTAACAATATGTTAGAGAAACTTTGAAATAACAAAATTGCAAAAATTGCAAAAATCAAGGTTGCTCCAATCGCTGTTCCAATCGACCACTTTAATTTTAAAGAAACAGTTTTAGCAGGCCTTTTAGACTCAATTTGATCTGCATTAATTACTTCACGCTTTCCCATTTTACGAACGCATTACATACCCAGTTCCACGAACAGTTTGAATATAACTATCTTCACCAGGACGGTCGATTTTATTTCTTAAGTATCTAATATATACATCAACTACATTAGTTTCGATTTTACTTTCATAACCCCAAACTTTTTTAAGTAATTTTTCACGTGCTAAAACAACATTAATATTCTCCATTAATGTTAATAAAAGTTCATATTCGCGCTTAGTAAGCTCAATAACCTCATTTCCACGACGAACCACTCTATTTTCTTTTTCAATGGTTAAATCACGATACGTAACAGTAGTTGCTTTATTAGCACTTCCTTGTCCTTCTAAATCGACACGTCTTAAAACTGCTCGTAAACGCGCAAGTAATTCTTCAATTGCAAATGGTTTAATAATATAATCATCTGCTCCATGATCAAGTCCTGAAACACGATCAATCACTGAATCACGTGCAGTCATCATGATGATTGGAGTAGTTTTCACTTGACGAATTCGCCGACAAACTTCTAATCCATTCAATCCTGGAAGCATTAAGTCAAGTAAAATTGCATCCCATTTTTCATTTAACGCTAAATCTAATGCTTCTCGTCCATCATAACAAACTTGAGTATCATACCCTTCGTGTTTTAATTCTAATTCTACAAAACGTGCTAAATTTTCTTCATCTTCAACAATTAAAATTCTACTCAACACATTCACTCTCCTGTCATTAAACTAAAAGCGCCACGAGCTAACGCGATTTACCATGAACGGTGATGCGAATAGGACGCGACGCCTTTTATTTTTTATAATCTATTCTTCGGGATACCATTCGTAGTGATAATTACCTTCGCGATCTGTACGTTCATAAGTATGTGCGCCAAAGTAATCTCTTTGAGCCTGAATTAAATTGGCTGGAAGCCGTTTTGCTCGATATTGATCATAATATGTGACTGCACTTGTAAAACATGGACATGGAATCCCTGCTTTAACTGCTAGTAACACAATTTCACGCACATCATTTTGATAACCACCAACTACTTCTTTAAAATAGTCATCTAACAATAAGTTATCTAATTTTGGATTTTTTTCATAAGCATCTGTAATTTTTTGTAAAAATTGAGCTCTAATAATGCAACCTGCACGCCAAATTTTCGCTAAATCACCTAATTTAATATCCCAATGATAATTATCAGATGCAACTTTAATTTGTTCAAATCCTTGAGCATAACTCATAATCTTACTAAAATATAAAGACTTACGAATTTGTTCAATCACTTGATCTTTATTAAGTTCACCAAGATCAATTTGAGGAGCTGATAAAACCTTACTTGCAGCTACACGTTCATTTTTCATTGCAGAAATATACCGTGCATAAACCGCTTCAGTAATTAATGTTTGAGGCATTCCTAAATCAAGTGCACTTTGAGAACTCCATTTTCCAGTTCCTTTATTTCCAGCACTATCAAGAATAACATCAATAATATCTTTTCCAGTTTCTAAATCATCTTTTCGAGTTAAAATTTCAGCAGTAATATCAATTAAATAACTATTTAATTCTGAATCACGCCATTGATCAAATACGGCAGCAATTTCTTGATTAGACATTTTCAAAATTTGCTTCATTAAATCATAACTTTCAGCAATTAATTCCATGTCCCCATATTCAATTCCATTATGAACCATTTTCACATAATGACCTGCTCCATTAGGTCCAATATAAGTTACACAAGGTTCATCATCTTCAGGCGCTTTGGCTGCAATTTGTTTTAAAATTGGAGCCACTAATTCATATGCTTCTTTTTGTCCTCCTGGCATTAATGAAGATCCTGTTAAAGCTCCTTTTTGACCACCAGAAGTCCCCATTCCAATAAAATTAATTCCAGAATGTTCTAATTCTTGATTACGGCGCATTGTGTCTTTAAAAAATGTATTCCCACCATCAATTAAAACATCGCCTTCTTCTAAATATGGCAAAACGTTTTGAATTGTAGAATCAGTTGGAGCACCTGCTTTTACCATCATTAAAATTTTTCGTGGTTTTTCAATTGATTCGACAAATTTTTCCATTTCATAGTTAGGAATAAAGTTTTTATCGCTATGATCTGCCATAACTTTCTTTGTATACGTTGAATCCCAGTCATAAACTGCTACTTTATAACCTTTACTTTCAATATTTAAAGCAAGGTTTTTTCCCATTACGGCCATTCCAATTACGCCAATTTGTGCTTTTTCCATTCTGAAGCCTCCCGCATTTCATCTAATGCCTATTTTAGCAAAAATTAATTTTATGGAAAAGTCCTATTTATTATTTGACATAATAATTTCCGGTTTTCCTGTTCCCTTAACAGTATCGCCAGTAATAATAACTTTTCCAATCCGTTCATTACTTGGAGTTTCATACATTACATCCATCATTGTATGTTCAATAATTGAACGTAACCCACGTGCACCTGTATTTCTTTTAATCGCTAACTTAGCCATTTCATCTAATGCATTATCAGTAAATGATAGTTCCACATCATCTAAAGCCATTAATTTTTTATATTGCTTTACCAATGCGTTTTTAGG
The DNA here is from genome assembly GCF_053711055.1 of Ligilactobacillus sp. LYQ135. NCBI lineage: Bacteria > Bacillati > Bacillota > Bacilli > Lactobacillales > Lactobacillaceae > Ligilactobacillus > Ligilactobacillus sp. LYQ135. The sequence continues at coordinate 120,089 of NZ_JBSJYT010000002.1, forward strand.
TTCAGTTAAAATTCTAACTAAATCATGTTCATTTAATTTTTCAAGTGAGGTTAAAATTGGTAATCGACCAATGAATTCAGGAATTAAACCAAATTTCATTAAATCTTCAGGAATAATTTGTTGCATTAAACTCTTTGATTCATCAATTCCTTGTTGTGAATCAGTTCCAAATCCAATCGTTTTATCTCCTAAACGATGTTTAACAATTGATTCAATTCCATCAAAAGCACCACCAACAATAAATAAAATGTTAGTTGTATCAATTTGAATTAATTCTTGTTGGGGATGTTTGCGTCCCCCTTGAGGAGGAACTGAAGCCACTGTTCCTTCTAAAATTTTAAGTAACGCTTGTTGAACTCCTTCTCCAGAAACATCCCGTGTAATTGATACATTTTCAGCTTTTTTAGCAATTTTATCAATTTCATCGATATAAATAATGCCACGTTCAGCCCGTTCAATATCATAATCTGCATTTTGGATCAACTTAAGTAAAATGTTTTCAACATCTTCCCCTACATAACCAGCTTCAGTTAAAGTAGTCGCATCTGCAATGGCGAACGGAACATTTAAAATTTTAGCTAAGCTTTGAGCCAAATAGGTTTTCCCTGAACCTGTTGGTCCTACTAAACAAATATTACTTTTTTGCAACTCAGTATCATCATCTAATGAAGAGGTAATTCGTTTATAGTGATTATATACTGCAACAGCTAAAATCTTTTTAGCATTCTCTTGACCAACCACATATTGATTTAATGTATCAACAATTTCCTTTGGCGTTGGAATTTTTGAAAAATCACTTGCCATTTCATTTTGCTGCTCTTGTTTGATAATTGATGAAGCAACCGCTACACATTCATCACAAATATATACTCCCGGACCAGAAATCATATTTTTGACTTGCGATTCGGATTTACCGCAAAATGAACATCTAATTTCATCTTGAAAATCTTTATCTTCACGCATAATAATCTCACCTTATACTCTTGTTCAAAATCAATACATATATCTTAACAAATTTTAATTGTTTAAGCTAATTTTTGGCTTTTAAAATTTTTTCAAATTAGGCATTTGATTTGCTTTTAACTTTAACTACAAAATTTAATAACAAAAAAAGATTGTGAAAAAAATCACAATCTTTTCTATTGAATTCTAATTTTTATTCTTTGGCGTTCCCATTTTATCTTTAATTGGATACGTCAAACTCAAAAGACTTGGAATAATTGTTGGAATTGCAAATACTAAAATTGTTAATCCAATAATTACTACCATCGCTACTTGAATCAATGTTAATACTCCAGATGGCATTAAAGCAGCAAACGTTCCACTTAAAATCAATGCTGCAGAAACAACAACAGCTCCAATTTCAGTTGACGCTTTTACAATGCGTGCTCCTGGAGTAGCCGAAGCACTATCATATTCTTGATACTTCATCATCAAGAAAATACTATAGTCAACACCTAATGCAATTAACATAATAAAGCTAAAGAATGGAGTGTTCCATGTCAACATACTTTGACCTAAGAAGGCTTTACTAATTAAATGCGTAATATCCAATGCCATAATATATGTTAGTAATAATGTACCTAAAATATAGAATGGTTGTAGGATTGAACGTGTAATTAACATCAATGCTAACAAGATACCTGTCAACATAATGATTGCCGTTCTAATAAAGTCTTTAGATGCAATGTTACGTGTATCGTTAATGTATGCAGTTTGTCCACCTAAGGCTACTTTTGCACTTGAAAGTGATGTTCCTTTAATGGATTTATTAACTAAACTTTGAATATTTTCAACAGTATGCATTGCACTTAATGAACTTGGATTTTCATCTAATATAATTGTAAATTTCACAGCATGTAAGTCTTGTGACATGTATGAATCAATTGCTTTTTGGTATTCTTTACTCTTCAATACATCTTTTGGTACATAGTAAGTATCTGCAGCTGCGGAATTCTTCAATCCTGTTAAGTAATTATTTGCTGTACCTAAACCAGAATTAATCTTATTAGCACCTGCACTTGCTGATGAAAGTCCATTTTCTAAAGTTCCAATTTGCCCAACTAATCCACTCATTTGATTGTACATTTGTCCCAGTCCATTAGTTAATGTTCCTTGGTTTTGTGCTAATAATGTTGCTCCTGATGAAATTTGAGAAGCACCAGATTGTAATGCTGGAGTATTAGCTGCAAGTTGATTTGTACCTGAACTAAGTGCCGAAATTGCACCAATCATTGTAGGCATTTGAGCTTGCATTGAACCAATTCCATTTGTAACTTGGTTTGAACCATTTGCTAATTGTGAGACTGCACTCGTTAGTGTAGGCACTTGTGAACCTAGTTGATTCAATCCGCTATTTAATGCATTTGCTCCATTATTAAGTTGATTTGCACCATTAGCGGCTTCTGTTACTAATTGTTGCATTTGTCCAGTTGCTGAACTTAATTGATTCAATCCATCAGCAACTTTTCTTGAACCAGAAACTAGTCCTTGTTGTCCTAAAGCATTATTAATTTGTTGTAATCCTTGAACCGCTTGATTTAACTTATCTAATGCTTGTAATGAAGCATTATTAGCTTGAGTTTGATTTTGCGCTAATGTCTTAATACTACTTAATTGATTTCCAAGTGATTGTAATTGAGTTAATTCACTTGATAGTGTATTTCCATTTGAAGATACACTTTGCATATCATTTTGTAAGTTTTGAGCACTCGTAGTGGCACTATTAATGCTATCATTCAAACCACTTAACATTTGTTGTTGCTTTTGTCCAATTTGACTTGATGTATCTTGTAATGCAGAACGTAAAGCTTGTTCTTGTTGAGAAGTAAGTGCTTGTCCACCTTGTTGATTTACAGCATTAACAATATTATTAATATCTGAATCGCTTAGTGCATTTCCACTACTTACAGAAGATGCATCTTGTTTCAATTGATTTAATGAATTTTGTAGATCAGCTGCATCACTTTTGGCTTTATCACTACTTGAAGATAAGGCCTGAGCTGATTTTTGAATATTAGCAAGATCAGGCGTTGATGAGTTATTCAATTGTGCCAACGCTTGATTAAGTTGATTTAAACTATTCTTCAATTGGGCAATTTGAGAAGTATCCATGTTTTGCGCTTCAATTTGTTGTTGCATTTGACTCAAACCATTTGCAATTTGATTTGCACCACTTTGAAGTTGTGAAACACTTGTACTTAATTGGTTTACTTGCCCACTATTTTTAACAGCATTTAACTTATTTGCAAGCTCACTTGTACCATTCGCTAATTGTTGTCCACCATTTGTTAGTTGACTTACTCCGCTACTTAAAGAACCTGTTTTTTGATTTAATGTAGCTAAACCATTACTTACTTGACTAGAGCCAGAGTAAAGTTGATTTACTCCTGAACTTAGTCCATTCGTAGCACTTGATAATTGGTTCATACCAACATTTAGTGTATAAACACCATTAGCATACGTTGCCATTCCACTATTTAAAGTTGCCGCCCCGTTTGCTAATGTATTTGCTCCTGATTGAAGTTGTTGACTACCTGTATATAATTGTTGCACTCCAGATAATCCAGCTTGAACATTAGCACTCTTCAATTTATTATTAGCTTCATCTAATCCGCTACTAATTTGAGTTAGTCCTTTACGTGCATCTTTAGTTCCACTTGTAACTGTTTTTAACTGGTCTTTAACGTATAATTGTTTTAATTCTGAGCCACCTGGTTCTGTAACCGTAGCAACAGTTTTTACTCCTTTAATTCCTTTAATTTGATGAGCTAATTCATCAATTTCTTTTAAATCTTCCTCATTATTTAGTGCATGATCTGTTTTTAAATAAAGAGTCGTTGGTTCTGCTGTTCCCTTTGAAAAATGTTTCTCAACTACTTTAAATCCTTGTTTAGCAGGAACCGAATCATTTAATTCAACTAATGTGTCATAATTTAATGGTGTACCTTTAGATAGTAAGAATGGTAATGCACATAAAGCTGTAATTAATAAACCAAGAAATGGCATTTTAACCATTGTTTTGGAAATATTATGCCACATTTTATTTGTAGATGATCCATTAAATTGTTTACTTGGCCAGAAAATGCGTTTACCTAAAAGGGCCATAAAAAATGGATTTAATGTTAGTAAAGCTAACAACAAAATTGCAACCGCAACTGCTACTCCAACTGCTGAACGGTAAATACTAAATTTAGCTAATCCTAACGTTGAAAAACCAATCAAAACTGATGAACCACTAAATAAAATTGTTTTTCCAGCGATCTTCAATGATCTTCGCGTGGCCTCTAGCGAAGATAGTCCTTTACTTAATTCTTCTTTAAATTGGTCAAACATTAAGATGTTGTAATCCGTTCCAATCCCAAATAAAACAACCACCATAAATACTTGAGTGAAGTTTGATAATGGAAAATTAAAGTGTTCAGATAAGTTCATTACTAAACTCAATGAAATTAACATTGAAATTCCAACTGAAAGTAATGAGAAAATTGGAGTCAATGGTGACCGGAAAATAAATGCTAATACAATAAAAATAAATACAATTGTAATTGCCTCAGTCTTTTTAATTCCTTCTTGAGTTTCATTAATGAAATCATCATTTAAAATATCACTTCCGGTTACACAAGTCTTCACTCCTGGGGTCTTAGCACCCTTAGTGATTAATTCACGTGTTTTAGTAACCGTAATATTTTTATCAACATTTAATTGTAAAAGCTCAGTTGTTTTATCCTTTGAAATTAACTGCTCTTTTGTATATTGATTTTCGTTTGGAGCAGTCATTGACTTAATGTGATATTTCTTCTTTTGTACTCTTAATGAATGAATCGTATCGTCAATATTTTCTTTTTGAGAATTTGTTAATTTTTTATCTCCATTGCTAAAAACAACTACAACTTGGCGAGTATTGTCTTGATGACGTCCCCAATGATTTTGAATTGTATCCGCAATTTGACTAGTAGTTGAACTTGGCAATGTAATTTGGCCCTTTTCACGAACCAATTTATTAATATTAGGCATTGCAACTAAAGAAGCAATCAATAAAATTAACCAAATAATTGCTTGAACTATGTATCGCTTTTTAGTGCCCTTTTTTTCCTCCATTTTTGATCCCTCTTTCTCATTTAAAATAGACACAGTGTTGTTTTACATTTACATAATATATCTCATTAATGAAATAAATGCAATCATCATTTTCTTTGAAATGTTGATTTCATTCCACTTATATTTGCATTTTGCAATTTTAAGCAAAAAATAATAGCAACAACCTGTTGATTTTATATTGTTTTTTATTATCAAACAATTATAATATTAATGGATATATCAAAAGGAGTGAATTTGTTCATGCATCAAAAAGTCGCAACAACTGAAAAAAAAATTAAGGCTGCATTTATTTATCTTGTAAATGAAAAAGGGTTAAATCACGTTACTGTAAAAGATATCACTGAAGCAGCCCATATTAATCGTAGTACTTTTTATAAGCATTTTGTTGATAAACCAGCTTTAGTTGAACATTATGAGAAACAATTTTTAGACCATGTACGTAATTCTTTAAATGTTGAATCTTTACACCAAAAATCCGAAAAAGCAGCGATGATTTCAAATTCTAAAGAAATGCAAATGAAATTGTACTCTACTATTAATCAAATTATTGAATATGTCTATGATGAACTTGAATTAGCTAAAGCACTGATCGGACCAAATGGTGATTCCTTTTTTGAAGAAAGAATTAAAAAACTTTTAAATGAAGTCTTAAATTCTGATTTGGTTTTTTTAAAAGGTTCACCACGATTAACTCGTCTTATTCCTGATGATTATGCGCATGAAATTATCATTTCAGAACTTTTAAGTATCATTAAACTATGGTTAACCAAAAATAACCCTGAACCTCCTCAAGAAATTTCAGAAATTATTATCAAGACTAGATATTTAAGTCCTCATGACATCCTTGAAGTTAACGATTTTAAATATCAAGAAGATTAATATGTAAAATAAAAAAACCGCTAATTGCGGTTTTTTTAGATAATGATTACTTATCTTCTTTCTTTTCTTCTAAAACTTGTTTAGCAGAACTTGTCATTTCATCAACAACCTTACGGATGGCAATGTCATGTTTCAACATATCATCAGATAATGCTGAACGTACGGCCTTTTCATCCATACCATATTGTGATGCTAAACTTTTAATTTCGCTTTCAATTTCATCATCTGAAATTTCAACGTCTTCTTTATCAACAATTGCTTCTAACACAAGATTTGTTTTTACACGTTCTTCAGAGCCTTCACGGAATTGTTTGCGTAAATCTTCTTCTGATGTACCAGTTAATTTGAAGTACATATCAGGATTGATTCCTTGTTGTTGCATGCCACTGAAGTATTGATCCATTTGACGTTGAACGTCATCTTCAATCATTGCTTCCGGAATGTTACCAATTGTGGCATTTTCAACAGCTTTAGAAATAGCTTCTTCTTGAACAGCATTTTTAGCAGCTGCTTCTTTTTGATCTTTGATTTGATCTTTAATTTTTGCCTTTAATTCTGTTAATGTATCAACATCTTCGTCGATATCTTTAGCAAAATCGTCATCAAGTTCAGGAAGTTCTTTTTCTTTAACCTCATGAATAGTTACATCAAATACAGCATCTTTACCTTTTAAGTCTTCTGCTTGGTAATCTTCTGGGAATGTTACTTTCACTTCAACTTGATCGCCAGCTTTGTGACCAACTAATTGATCTTCAAAACCTGGAATAAATGTATTTGATCCTAATTCAAGTGAGTAATTTTCTGATTTACCACCTTCAAATGGCTTACCATCAACTTTACCTTCAAAGTCAATTACAACTGTATCACCATTTTCTGCAGGTTCATCTTCTTTTAAAACAAGTTCTGCTTGTTGTTGACGACGCCGTTCTAATTCATCTTCAACTTCTTTATCAGATACTTCTGTTGAGTGTTTCATAACTTCTAAGCCTTTATATTCGCCCAATTCAACTTCTGGTTCAACAGTAACCTTAGCTGAAAGTACCCATTCAGAACCCTTTTCCATCGATTCAACATTAATTTCTGGTTGAGCTACTGGCTTAATCTTAGCTTCAGAAACAGCGTTAGCATAAGCTTCTGGTAATAATGCATTCAATGCATCTTGATATAATGCTTCTTCCCCATACATTTTATTAAAAATTTGACGAGGAACTTTTCCTTTACGGAAACCTGGGACATTTAATGACTTTTTAACTTTGTTAAAAGCAACGTCCAATCCTTCTTTAATTTTATCTGGTTGGATTTTGAAGGTTAACTTACCGTTATTTGTACCTTCTTCTTTTTCCCACTTAACAGACATGTTATTCCCTCCGAACTACTAATTTTATACAATAAATAGTATCTGTATATTAATTAAGTTTACCCTAGATAACGCTAATTGTAAATGAAATCTACTAAAATTCCAAGAATTAATCTTTGAATATAAAAAAAAGTCTGGCAAAGCCAGACTTTTTAATTAAGTTTGAATTAGTCAAGGATGTCTGAAACAACACCGGCACCAACTGTACGGCCACCTTCACGAACTGTAAATTTAAGACCTTTTTCAATAGCAACTGGTGCGATTAATTCTACTGTAAATGTTACGTTATCGCCAGGCATAACCATTTCTACACCTTCTGGTAATTCGATAACACCTGTAACGTCTGTTGTGTGGAAGTAGAATTGTGGACGGTAGTTTGAGAAGAATGGTGTGTGACGTCCACCTTCTTCTTTAGTTAAGACATAAACTTCACCTTTAAATTTCTTGTGAGTTTGGATTGAACCTGGTTGAGCCAATACTTGACCACGTTCTACTTGGTCACGGTTAACACCACGGAGCAATGCACCGATGTTATCGCCGGCTTCACCCATGTCAAGTGTCTTACGGAACATTTCAACACCTGTGATTGTTGTCTTAAGGATTTCATCCTTCAAACCAACGATTTCAACTTCGTCACCAACTTTAACTGTACCACGATCTACACGACCTGAAGCAACAGTACCACGACCTGTGATTGTGAAGACATCTTCAACAGGCATTAAGAATGGCTTATCTGTTGGACGTTCTGGTGTTGGGATGTATTCATCAATTGTATCCATTAATTCCATGATCTTAGCTTCAGCATCTTTGTCACCTTCCAATGCCTTCAAAGCTGAACCACGAATTACAGGAATATCATCACCAGGGAAGTCGTATTCACTTAATAAGTCACGAACTTCCATTTCAACTAAGTCTAACAATTCGTCATCATCAACTAAGTCTGTCTTGTTTAAGAATACAACGATGTATTCAACACCAACTTGACGAGCAAGTAAGATGTGTTCACGTGTTTGTGGCATAGGACCATCTGTTGCAGCAACAACTAAGATAGCACCATCCATTTGAGCAGCACCTGTGATCATGTTCTTAACATAGTCAGCGTGTCCTGGAGCGTCGATGTGAGCGTAGTGACGTTTTTCTGTTTCATATTCAACGTGAGCTGTGTTGATTGTGATACCACGTTCACGTTCTTCTGGAGCAGCATCGATTGAAGCGTAATCTTCAGCTTGTGCTAAACCTTTTTCAGCTAAAACTTTTGTAATAGCTGCTGTTAAAGTTGTTTTCCCATGGTCAACGTGGCCGATTGTACCAATGTTAACATGGGGCTTTGTTCTTTCGTAATGTTCTTTTGCCATTAAAATGAACCTCCTGAATTTTTCCAAAGATATCCACAAAAAATGTTTGCTGATAATCTTTTGCTATTATTATACTACTTCTCCTAAATAAAACCAAGATGTAAAATGGTTTTATCTTAAAAAGAAGAATCCTTGATTCATTATATAAGTGAATTCCAGGTTTGTAAATAAAAAAATGATTAATTTTGTAAATAATCGAGTTTATTTAATTCATTTTCAATTTTTGACCTTACTTTCTGCTCATTTTTATTCAAATCGGTTTTATTATTTAATAAAATGTTAACTAAAAATTGAACATCTAATTTGTCTAAGTCTGAATATAAAATCATTAATTTTGTTTTTGTTTCACTTAAAATTTTCAACTTCAAATTTTCTGAAATATTTTTTGATTCTAAGATCTTTTTTTGAACTACGTTAAAAATTTCAAATTGTTCTAATGGTTTAAGTGTCGCTAAATTTATTTCCACTACTTCATTCTTAAAATTTCTTACTTTAACTAAAGTACTGGAAACTTGACGCAGTGTGTCAAGTAACGTCATTCGAACTAAGCATAAAACATTTTCATCAAGTAACACACTTTTAGTATTTAAATTTAATTCTTGGGGACTTAGTAACTCCAGTTGTTTTATTATTAGTTGCTGTTCCTTAGGATCAAATGCTGGTAAATATTTTAATTTTCTTAAAATTTCCTTCTTTTTTTGCTGTTTTTGCTTTGTTAAATATGCAGGATAATTCTTTAATCGCTTAATTAATTCCTCCTTTTCAATATCATTTAAATAGCATTTTAAATTTTGAAAAATTTTAAATGCTGTCAAAATTTTACCAGCATGTAACAATGCATTGAAATATTCATAAAATTTAACATCATCTTCAATATAATCATTGAGATAATCATTTGCTACTAAAATTGCTTGATCCCAATCATGATTTCGCAATAAAGCATGAAATAATAAATAATTATTTTCTAAACTATTTGTTCTAATATAGTTCTTTTCATATATTTCAATTGCTTGCTTATAATTTTTATTCTCTAAAAAATGCTGTGCCTGTTTAAGTATGTCATATTCGTTTTTTTTCATAAATTCATCCTTAATTAAAAATAAGCTCATTGAGCTTGATACCATTTTTTATATCTAAAAATTATTCAATGAGCTTAATTATATTTTATTTACTTTTTTGTTTTGACTTCTTTATATTATTTGGTTTCCCTTTATTTCTGCGTCCTTTTTTGGGATATGATTGGTTAATTTCCATAATTACGGGCATAATTACTGGATGACGTTTAGTTTGCTCATATAGAAAATGATTTAACTGATCACGAATATCTTGTTTTAAATGCGTCCAATCAAATTCTTTATTATCTAAATTGCTTTGAACAACTTTAGTTACAATTTTACGACTTTCAGCCATTAAATCTCGACTTGATTTCACATAAACAAACCCACGTGAGGTAATTTTAGGAGTGTCTACAATTTTACGTTTTTTACGATCAATTGTAACTACTGCAATAAAAATACCATCTTCAGCTAATAATTTACGATCACGTAAAACAATATTTCCAATGTCACCTACTCCAATTCCATCAATTAAAGTATTAGTAGCATCAATTGATTGAACTAGTTGGAATTTTTCATGTGCATATTCTAAAACATCACCTTTATTTACTAAAATCACATTTTCATTTGGAATACCAATTTCTAGTGCACATTCTTTAGTTGCATATAATTGCCGATATTCTCCTTGAACTGGAATTAAATATTGTGGTTTTAGTAAGTTAATCATTAATTGAATATCATTTCGACTTGCATGTCCTGATAAATTCAAATTGTCTGAAATTGTTTTTACATCTGCACCTGATCTAAAAATCATATCACGAGTTTTAGCCATATTAGTTTCCATTGCTGGAGATGGTGTGCTTGTAACTACAACTAAGTCACCTGCATGCAATTTTACTGATTTATGGCGTGCCAGTGCCATTTTTTGTAATGATTTCATTGGTTCCCCTGAACGACCGGTTTGTAAAATTACTAATTGGTGATCTTTATACTTATCAATGTCCTTCACATCAATTAGCATATCATCTTCAGGAAGATGTAATTTATCTAATTTCATTGCGGTACGCACAATTTTTTCAACATCATGTCCAATCAAAGCCACCTTACGTTCATTAGTAGCTGCTGCATTTAAAACTTGTTGAATTCGCGTAATATTGGAAGAATGTGCTGATACTATAATTCTTCCATTGTGATATTCAAACACTTCCATAATGTAATCAAGAACATCTTTTTCATTTTCAATTTCAATTGGATTTTCAGCATTAGTAGAATCACTTAATAATGCTAATACTCCTTGACTACCAATTTCTGCAATTCGAGCAAAATCCGTTTGATAATCCTTAGTTGCAGTTTGATCAATCTTGAAATCGCCAGTATATACAATATTTCCATGTTGAGTTTGAATTACAATTCCTAGTGAATCAGGTACTGAATGAGTCGTTTTAAAAAATGATACTGTTACATCATTAAAATCAATTTCCGTTTGTTCATCAATTACATGAAAATCATTAAATTTACGTGCTTTAGTTTCATTTTCACAAGCAATTTTAGCAAGTGCAATGGTTAATTCTGAACCAAAGACTGGAACTGAATGTTTACTTACAAAGTAAGGTAATGCACCAATTGCATCTGCATGCCCATGTGTTAAGAAAATCCCTGCAATTTTGCTTGCATTTTCTTCTAAATATTCAAAATTAGGAATTACAATATCAATTCCTAGTAGTTCATTTTCAGGATACATTAATCCACAATCTAAAACAAAAATTTGATCATCGACTTCAACAGCATACATGTTTTTTCCGTTTTCACGTACACCGCTTAAAATGTCGAGCTTAATATCACTCATAATTTCACTCCTAAATGCTTAATTAATAACCGTTCTTGTATCTTATGTTTTAGTATACCACATTTATTAAATTAATTTGCATTCAATGAATATTAGAAATAAAAAAAGAAGCTTTGACATCATAGTCAAAGCTTCTTTCAGTGAAATTAACGACGTAAGCCTAAGCTCTTGATTAATTCACGATAACGTTGAACATCTGTATTACGTAAGTATGCAAGCAAGTTACGACGATGTCCAATTTTCTTCATTAAACCACGTTGAGCAGCAAAGTCTTTTTTGTGTTCCTTTACGTGATCATTTAATTCGTTAATGTCTGCAGTCAATACAGCGATTTGAACTTCTGCTGAACCTGTATCGCCTTCATGACGTGCATATTTCTTCATGATTTCGTTTTTCTTTTCTTGTGAAATAGCCATTTCAATTTCCACCTTTCAAAATTTTGTAGCCTCACACCGAGTAAGGCGTTGGTGAATCGTTACAAACTCAGTAAGAGGTCAATAAAATTAATACGCTCTTTAGTGTACCTAATTTCTTTTTAAATTGCAAGTTAATATTAAAAAAATTGCTAGCGCTCTTTCTTTTTAATATTGCATTGTTTAATTTACTCTTGTATAATTACTTGTGTTATAGTTTAATAATGACCGATAACGGAACTTTTATAAGTGGAGGTGAATTTGGATGCCAATCATTAAATCTGCTATTAAGCGTGTAAAGACAAATGAAAAAGCTAATGATCGCAACTCAGCACAACTTAGCAAGATGCGTACAGCTGTAAAGAAATTTGAAAAAGCTGTAACTGCTGGTGCTGACAACATCGAAGAACTTCACCAAGCAGCTGTTTCAGCTGTTGATAAAGCTGCATCAAAAGGTCTTATCAAAGCTAACAAAGCTGCTCGTGATAAGTCAAGAATGGCTGCTCGTTTATCTAAATAATAAAAAAGACTGTGAATCTTCACAGTCTTTTTTATTATTTTATTTTTAGTAGGAACAATTGAAAAAGTAACTCTGGATCTTGATTAGTCGATTTCATTTTTTGCTCATTGTCAACTAAACCTAAATACGCACTTTTTAAATCCAATAACTGAAATTGATTTACTTTTCGCATTGCTAACTTGACCCGATATGGATGAATTTTAAGCATACTTGCAATACTTCCTTGAGCATAGCCATTATTTCGTAAAATCTTAACTTGTAATAATAATCTAAATTGCCCTAATAAAATTGCATTAATCTTTAAAGGTTCTTCTTTTTGTTGAATTAATTCGTGATACATTTGAAGTGCTTGGGAAACTTGATGTTTCATTACTAAATCAACTAAGTCAAAAACATTTTGTTCAAGCGATACCGGAACTAATTGTTGCACTTGATTAAAAGTAATTAACTTTGTCTGATTAGTAGCAATTTTGAGCTTAGTTAACTCTTTCATTGCCAAAGTTAAATTTGAGTTAGTTTTCTCAAGTAAACTTTCTAATGCCCTATCTTCAATTTTAAATTGCTCATTTTCCAAAGTTTTTAGAATTGTCAACTTCACATCTTTTTCAGAAAGTTTTTGATTATCAATAACAACTGCATTATTCTTTAATTCCTTAACAATTTTTTTCCGTTCGTCCAACTTTTCATAAGTAGCAAAAATCACTAGAATGCTTGATTGTTGAGGATAATTTATATATTGAATTAGTCCATTAAGATCATGTTCGACTTTTGTTTTTTTATTATCTGCTGTTAAAAAAAATGGATTATTAACCATTACTAATCTTTTTTCTCCAAAAAAAGGTACAGATAAAGCATCATCTAATGCTGTACTTAATGAAACTTCTTCCATATCATATTGACCTACGTTAAATTGTCGCTCTTCATGAGGAATTAAATTTAAAAAGGCATTTCTAATTTTTTGCGTTTGAAATTCCTCATCTCCAATTACTAAATATACTGGTGCTATAGTTGAGGAATTAAGTTGTTTTAATAACTCATTGACCTTCAAAATATGCTTTCTCCTTCACAAATTTTTCTATTTTTAGTTTCTTTTGATCTACAGTAATTTTAATCATTCCATCACGTGCAGTTGACAAATAGGGAATATTTAGTTTATTTAAAGTATCTAAGGTACTTTGATCTGGGTGATGGTAGCGATTATTTCTCCCAGCTGAAATAATTGCTAAGTGTGGTTGAATTTGCTCAATAAATTGTGGATTAGACGAAGTTTTACTCCCATGATGCCCATTTTTCAAAATATTAATTTTTAAAGTAGGATATCGTTTTAAAATTTCAAGCTCGCCTTTTTGATCTAAGTCTCCCATAAATATAAAACGATAACGCGCAAATTTCTTATAAAGAACAAGTGAGTCTTCATTAGTTCCTTTACCTGAAGTAAATGGATGTAAAATTTTAAGATTGTTTTGTGCTTTTACATCTGTTGTTACTGGAATTATCTCGCATTTTTGATTCAGCTGTTTTAGGCGTTTTTGAAATGTCACTAATTTTTCCATTCCTGCTGGAACAAATATTTTTTGTCCAATACTCGGAAAATTTCCTACATGATCAGTATCTTGATGAGTTAAATATAAACCGCTAATTTTATTAATTCCTTTACTTAACAAATAATTAGCTATTATTGTTTGTCCTTGAGTCTTTGATAACTCTTGACTATTATTTTTAAAGTTTAATTTACCTCCAGTATCAATTAAAATAACCTCTTTATTAAACTTTTCTCGAATTAAAATACTATCGCCTTGTCCAATATCAAAACAAACAACCTCATCTTTAAAGGGGTAGTGGATGCTAATATAACTTCCGATATATATTAAAATTAGGATTCCCCATTTAAATTTTAAAAATTTCTGCTTTTCAAGTGTAAATAAAATTAAAATAATTATTAAACACATGATTGAAGATAATTTACCAAAAGTAATAATTGTTGGTAACATACTGCACTTTTCAATCAGTATATTAAATATGCCTAAAATTAATGCGCTTCCCCTTCTTAAAAATGGAATCAATGCACCGATTAAGGTTATGGGAAAAATGATCTTCTCAAAGATAAATCCGAATATTACTGAGAAAAACGTAGTTAAAACGTTCCATTGATACGTAGCATTCAAAATGATAGGCATACTAAAATTGTTTAATTTAAAGCTAGTTTTAACCAAATTAGTTTCACTTGTACATAACAAAATGAATGTCATCAAATAACTCAATTGAGCACCTAATGTTAAAAATGTTGCTGGATATTTAATTAAGTAGCAAATTACTACAATGCTCCAACTTTCTATTCCAACAAGTCTATTTTTAAGTAGAAAAGTTGATAATATTCCTAACCAAATCATCCAAATCGCACGTGTTAAACTAACATTATTCCCACCTAAAATCCAATAAAACGGAAAAATGATGAGTAATAAAATATTGATCGTTTCTTGGGCAACCTTAAATCGTTGTAAAAGATAACTTAGATATTTTTTGATAAAGAAAGCATGCAATCCAGAAAGACAAAATAAATATAGCAATCCTAATTTTTTTATGTTTTCGTTTACGTGGGCAAAATCTTCATCTAAAATTCCTAAAATTAATGCTTTAGAATACTCATTTAAAGGAGTTGGAAAACTTTCAAATTTTTGAACTAAAACGCTGCGTAATTGATGAATAGTATTTTGAATTTGAAAATTTTTATTGAATTTAACTTCTTTAATCGCCAACTTCTGTGCCCAAATCACTGTTTTAATATTTTTACTAAGTAAAAATTTAGAGTAGTCAAATTGATTTTCATTTGTTGGCTTAGTAGGTGCTTTTTGCTCGCCAGATAAAGTTATCTTTACTAAACCAGTTAACGATTTTAAATTTAATGAATCATCTTTAGGTTCATTGTAAAAAACTTGAACTTTTTTAGAATTTCGTAGATTGATTACCTCAATTTTAATTGACCCATTTGTCTTTTTTATTTTATCAGCATATGCATAAACCGTTTCATTACTGATCCTTTTTTAGGTTCAACTTTTTGTGAAAAAAATACTGAATTATATTGAATTTGAAATCCCCACCAAAAAATGGCAGTAACAATGCATCCTCCAATTAATTTCCAGTGTCGTGTTAACAAAATTCTTCCAAATAAAATAATTAAAATTATCTTGGATAAAATCCCTGAATTAAGCAAAAAATTATTAATCGCAATTGCTTCTAGTGCACAGAACAATAAATAATATTTTCTCGTTTTTAATTCCAATTTTCTTTAGCAACATCAACAACTGATTGTAAATATTGTGGATTTATACTAACTTGCTTACATTCCACTTTTTTCTTTTTTAATAAGGAGAGCGCATATGGATCATTATGATAGTTTCTTAAATAGTAAATTTTCTTAATTCCCGCTTGCAATAACATTTTAGTACATTGCAAACATGGAAAATCTGTTACATAAATTTCAGCATTAGCAGTTGGGATTCCAAATTTGGCACATTGTAAAATTGCATTCATTTCTGCATGAATGGTTCTTAAGCAATGACCATCTACCATATAGCAGCCTTCATCAATGCAATGTACATCACCTGAGACAGAACCATTATAACCGCCTGCAATAATTCGTTCATCTCTAACTAAGATTGCTCCTACTGATAATCTTTTACAAGTCCCACGCATTGAAAGTAAAATTGCTTGGGCCATAAAATATTGATTCCATGGAATTCTCTTATTTTCCATAACCTTACCTCCATTTATTTTAGTATAACATTAAACACAAACTTGACTGGCAAGTTTTTGATAACTTTTTTCACCAATTCCATCAATGTTTTTCAATTCTTCTGTACTTTTAAAACCTCCATGTTGTCGTCGATAATCTAAAATTTTTTGCGCTTTTTTCTCTCCTACTCCATCCAGTTGTTTTAATTGCTCTAATGTTGCAGTATTTAAATTAATTTGTCCTGTGCTTTGCTGTCCGGAATTACTAGTTATCCTTTCCTGGTTTTTAGATGCTTCTCCGCCATTTTCAATTGGGATTACTTCTCCTTTACGTGGAACATATATCACCATTTGATCAGTAAGTTTTTTTGCTAAATTAATTCGATTTGAATCTGCACCATCAATAAAACCTCCTGCTTTTTCAATCGCATTTCCAACTCGTTGATTCATGCCTAATTGGTATGCTCCTGGATTTTTAACAGCTCCTTTAACATCAACATATATTTCATTTGAAAGACTATTTATTGAAAAAAAATGCTCAAAACTCATTGTTGAAAATTTCTTTGAATCATACTCTGAAAAATTGTCATCCGTTTGTTTTGAATCTGTTTTTTGATTAGATATTGGCCAAAACACAACCATTCCAATTGCTCCAACTAAAACACTAATAATTATTTTGGTCTTATATTCTTCCCAAAATTCTAAAATTTTTTCAATCATTAAAATTCCTCTTTCATTTAAATTACGTCACAGTCAAAGGTGCCGCTACTGATAACTTACGCAAAAAAAATAGTTATTCAGAAAAATCTGAATAACTACTCTAATTAATTTGTATGTTCTAAATATTTAACTGCATCTTCAAAAGTCTGAACTGGTACAATTTTCATTTTAGTGTGAATCTTTTTAGCAGCTTGTTTAGCTTCTCGGTAATTAGTTTGCAAATCTGGATAGGCTTTTTTCACAGCCTTTGGAATTGGATTGTTAGGAACAAAGAAAACAGTAGCACCTGATTTAGCTGCCGCCACTACTTTTTTATCAGCACCTCCAATATCTCCCACTTGACCTTTAGCATTGATTGTTCCAGTTCCAGCAACTTTTCTACCATGAAGCAAGTTTTGATTGGTTAAATCATTATAAATTTGAAGTGCCATCATTAAACCAGCAGATGGGCCTTCAATCCCATCCATATCTGCTGAAACCTTTATTGATGTCTTTACTTTAGTTCGATCCGTTAAAGTGATCCCAATTCCATATTGCTTGGTTCCTTCTAATTTCTTAGTTTTACCAGTTAAAGTTTTATGTTTACCGTTACTTTCAACTCCGATGGTAATTTTAGAATTTTTAGGAAGACTCTTAATATAATTAATATAACTTTGTGAATCATCAAAATGCTTTCCATTTACAGATTCAACTGTATCTCCTACATGCAATTTTCCTTTAAAACTTGAATTAGGCATCACTGACATTACATAAAGTCCTAAATATTGCCGTTTTACTGATTTATTTGCTGCCTTAAATGCAACGTATTCAGCTTCATTGATAGCATTTTGCATATAATACTCTTGAATTTTTTGATAATCTTCTTCTGAATTTCCTTGATAAATATCTTCTGCACTATTTCGTTCAGCAAAAGGATTTAAATAACTTAAAGCATATGATAATGGAGTTGCACGCATTTCCCGAATATAAACTAGCATTAATTTACCAGATTTATTCTTACTATCCTTTACTTTAATATATTGTGAAATATTTTCAGCCGCTCCAGGTAATTCAATATAATATGGAATTGGCAAAAAAACAGTAACTAGAATAAAGACTGAAACAACTGTCCATAAAATTATTTTTTTCACTTTATTTTTCATTGATTTTTCCCTCGATTGCCTTTGCAACATTTAACGGAACAAACTTTGAAATGTCTCCTTTAAATTTTGCAATTTCTTTAATTAATGAAGATGAGATTTCGTTATATTGAGGAGATGAAGGTAACAAAAGCGTTTCAATTTGATCATCTAGTTTGCGATTCATAACAGCAATTTGTTGTTCAAATTGATAATCATTCACATTACGTACTCCACGAATAATCACATCTGCGTTAATTTGTTTAGCCAAATCAACTGTTAGACCTGTTTTTACTTCAACAACTGAAACATTTTTTAATTTCTTAATTTCATTTTCAATTAAAACTAGTTTCTCTTCAGGTGAAAACATGGATTTTTTAGTTATATTAGTCATTACTGCAACTACTACTTGATTGAAAATCTTACTTGCACGTTTAATTAAGTCCAAATGGCCATTAGTAATAGGATCAAAACTCCCAGGAAATAAAGCCTTCACTTGCTATTCTCCTTTTCTTTTATACTGATAAATTGTAACAATTGTAATACCATAGACCGCTTTTTTTAACATTTCAAAATGATCAATTGTTTCAGGAAGCTGTGCATTTTGATCGGTTTCACAAATAATAAATGCACCATCGGTTAATAAATTTAACTCTTCTAATTTAGATAAGTTTTCAATTATTTTTTGTTGTGCATATGGTGGATCTAAAAACACATAATCAAACTGAACGCTCATAGTTGTAAGTTTTAAAAGTGCTTTAGTTGCATCCATCTTTAAGACATTAAATTTTTGTGGTTCTTTAGTAATTTGAATATTTTCTTTAATTGTCTTAATTGCTTGATATTGACGATCAATTAAGTATGCTTGACTAGCTCCTCTAGAAACTGCCTCTATACTTAATGCTCCACTTCCAGCAAATAAATCTAATACATTGCCACCATCAAAATATGGCCCAATTATATTAAACATTGATTCCTTTACCTTGTCAGTAGTCGGACGCGTTTTCATTCCCGGAACTGCCTTTAATTTTCTTCCACCGTATTGGCCTGCAATTATTCTCATTTAACTTCACTCTTTATTTTTTTAAATTTTTCTTGATCTTCTTCCGTTAATTTATAGTGTTCTTGTTCATTACTATCGCCATAATCTACCTTGAGAAAAGGACGATTTGATAATTCAACTTTTTTTACAAATCGCAACTTATTAAGCCGTTCCACAGTATCTTCAACCTTGTCTTGATCCATATATATGATGACATACTTCATTCTTTTAGAAATATATTGAATATGACCAAATTTCCGCAATTGCCGACTTTGACGTAAACGATATAAATAAACAATAACTCCTTGACGTGGATTTTCTTTAAACTTTTCCATAAATACCTCACTTATTTCTGTAACGATCAAATGGATTATATTCAGTATGTCGTTTTTGATTTGCTGAAATATTCATGACCATTCCTAACATCATCGATAAGACAATCATACTGGATCCACCATAAGAAACAAACGGTAACGTTACCCCGGTAATTGGCAAAATTCCAATGACAGCCCCAATGTTAAAGAAAGCTTCAACAAACATAAATGTCCCTGCTCCAAAACAGAATAAGCGATTGTAAATATTATTTGAGCGAATTCCTACCAAATAAATTCTCAAAATAATAAATAAAATTAACAAAATAACAACTGTAGCTCCTACAAAGCCAAGTTCTTCAGTTGTTACGGATAAAATAAAATCAGTGTATGGTTCTGGTAAATAACCTCTTTTTTCAATACTATTACCTAACCCTAAACCAAAGAAGCCTCCATTACTAATTGCATAGTATGAATTAACCAATTGTCGTCCTGCTCCTTGAACATACTTAAAAGGATGATAAAAAGCAGTAAAGCGTTGAATTCGATAATCCGTGGCATTTTGAAGAAAACCATTTTGAAAAAAGCGTGGAATTATCAATATAGCTGCGAAAAGTATAATTAAAATTAAAAGGAGTCTTGTATTACTAAACTTATTAAATTTACTTGTTTGCGGATCGCGATAAGCCAAATACATAATTACAATGATGGCAAAGTTAATCATAAAACCACCTGTATCTGGTTCAAACAAAATTAATGCTAAAATGAGTGCAATTACTAGATACGGTTTTTTCCCATGATGAAGAATCCCTTGATTACGTCTTTCATACCAATTTGTAAAAGTATATGAACAAAATAAAATATTGTATAGTTTAGCAATTTCTGAAGGCTGAATACTAATCGGGCCTAGTGAAATCCATCCATTTGCACCATTAATTGCAGTAGTAAAAAATTTTGCAATAACTAACAAAGCAATCACAACAGCAGCTTCAATCCCAAGAGCAGTTGGACTTACCCACAACTTAGTTTTAGCATGCGCCATCATAAATACAAGAAAAATACCAATTAAGACATATATCATTTGTTTTACCATATATGAAGTTGTACTTCCGCCTACATATGATAAGTTAATCGAACTAGCTGAATACACCATAATAATTCCAATCACACATAAAACCATATATGGAATAAATAGCATCCAGTCAAAGTATTTTACTTTTTCTTTTAGATTTTTCATAAATAATATTAGGCTATAAAGTGATTAACACCTAATGCTTAACCACCTTTCTGTGTAATTTAAATACTCCTTGAAATTATACCACACCAATTAAAAACGTGAAAATCAATAAAAAAGCAGTTAAAAGATCAATTAAGACCTTCTAACTGCTTTTATAATGCTAAATTATTGTTTAGCTTTTTTATCTTTTTTTGCAGCCTTTTCACGTGCATTTGTATTCAATATTCGTTTACGTAAACGTAAATGATGTGGAGTTACTTCCAACAATTCATCCTCATTTAAAAATTCCATGCTTTCTTCTAATGTAAGATGTTGTGGAGTTTTAATTGTTGCTGTTTGGTCCTTAGCAGCAGCACGCACGTTAGTTAAGTTTTTACCTTTTGTAACGTTAACTGAAATATCGCGTTCACGAGAAGACTTACCAACAATCATTCCTTCATAAACTTCTGTACCTGGATCTACATAAATTGTACCACGACCTTCAACTCCCATAATTGCATAGGTAGTTGCTTTTCCTTGATTAATAGAAACTAAGGCACCATTTCTTCTACCAGGTTCCCAGTTACGAATTACTGGCTTGTATTCTTCAAAAGTATGGTTCAAAATTCCATATCCACGTGTCATTGATAAGAATTGTGAATCATATCCAATTAAACCACGAGTTGGAACTGAAAATTCTAATCGAGTTTGACCATTTCCATTTGGTTCCATGTTCTTCATTTCACCTTTACGTTGAGCCAATGAATCGATAATTGAACCAGTATATTCATCTGGAGTATCAATGATTACATTTTCAAAAGGTTCACTTAATTTACCATCAACTTCACGGTAAATAACTTTAGGACGAGATACAGCCAATTCAAAGCCTTCACGCCGTAATTCTTCAATTAAAATTGATAAGTGCAATTCCCCCCGTCCAGAAACTGTCCATGCATCTGGAGAATCTGTATCTTCAACTTTTAATGAAACATCAGTATGAAGTTGTTTTCTTAAACGATCTTCTAATTTGCGTGCAGTTACATGTTCACCGTCTTGACCAACAAATGGTGAATCACTTTGCATAAATGTCATTTGCAATGTAGGGGGATCAATCCGTAAAATTGGCAATGCTTCAGGATGATCAACTGGACAAACCGTTTCACCAACATTAATTTCTTCCATTCCTGAAACCGCAATTAAATCGCCGGCTTTAGCCTCTTGGATTTCAACTTGGTTAAGTCCCATAAAACCAAATAATTTTGTAACCCGGAAGTTTTGTTGTGAACCATCAAGTTTCATAACTGTAACTTGATCACCAACCTTAATTGTTCCCCGGAATACGCGTCCAATTCCAATTCGACCAACAAAGTCATTATAATCTAACATTGCAACTTGGAATTGAAGTGGTTCATCAGAATTATCAACTGGAGCAGGAATAGTATCCAAAATTGTTGTAAAAATTGGATCCATTGTATGTTCTTGTGTTGCTGGATCTGGATCCATTGAAGTTGTTCCATTCATTGCTGATGCATAAATTACTGGGAAGTCTAATTGATCTTCATCTGCACCTAATTCAATAAATAAATCTAAAACTTCATCAACAACTTCTTCTGGACGAGCACCTTCACGGTCAATTTTATTAATTACTACGATTGGTGTTAAGTGTTGTTCTAAAGCCTTCTTCAAAACAAAACGTGTTTGTGGCATTGTTCCTTCAAAGGCATCCACAATTAGTAAAACACCATCAACCATTTTCATAATCCGTTCAACTTCACCACCAAAGTCAGCGTGACCTGGAGTATCTAAGATGTTGATTTGTTTATCACCATACTTAACAGCAGTGTTCTTTGAAAGAATTGTGATTCCCCGTTCTTTTTCAATGTCATTTGAATCCATTGCACGATCGCTAATTTCAGTATGTGAATCAAGTGTGTTTGACTGTTTCAATAATTCGTTAACTAATGTAGTTTTACCATGGTCAACGTGCGCAATAATAGCAACGTTGCGAATATCTTCACGTCTTTTCAAATTTTTTCTTCCTTTCATTTCCATTTCAAACAACTAAAAAGTGCATCAACATTTTCATAAAAACTGAAAAAACAAATTGCTTTTTCATGAATTCTCATAAAAAAACTGTGACAAATTGCCACAGTTAATTTTTAGGCATGAATAATTTGATTAATTTCCGTTTGAGCGCTTTTTGTCGCTACTAATACAACTTTTGATGATAGCACATTTATATCACTGCCGTCAATTGCCTCAACGGTTAATCCTAAACTTTCAGCTAAAATTTTTCCAGCTGCAAAATCCCATGCATGTAGTTTTGACATATAACCAATATTCTTACCTGTTAAGACATGGATAAATTCAATTCCTGCACTTCCATACATTCGAATTCCTGAAGCTTTACGTGCAATTTCAAATGGATGAAATTCATCATGGATCAACATTGGTAAACCAATGCCTAATAATCCATCAGCAAGTGATTTATTTGCAGGGACTTTTAATTTTTCATAATTTTTGTATACTCCCATTGAAGCACCACCCCAATATAAATCGCCATTGATCATATCCATAATATATCCCAAAAGTGGTTTTTGATTTTGATAAACTGCAATCATACTTGCAAAGTGATCTTTTTGTTTTACAAAATTCATTGTTCCATCAATTGGATCAATTACAAAGAATAATTCTCCTGCATCTTTTAAAGCATCCTTTTCGCTTTCTTCACCCATTATTTTAGCTGTAGGAAAGCTTTGCTTTATATTTTCTATATAGTATTTTTCAACTGCTTTATCCATATTTGTAACTAAGTCTTTTCGGTTGGATTTAGTTTCAACATCTAACTTTTGATTAAAACTTGTCAATACCATTTCACGTGCATGAAACATTAACTCTTTAATTTTTTCATCAATAACTTGCCACTCTGTCACTTTTTATTCCTCCACTTTAATAAATTTTTTAGACGTATTTTGGACTGCTTTAATTGCACGATAAATACTAAATCCTGAAACTTTTTGATATTGGTGATCAATTCTTTTTTGATCTGCAATTGCCGGTTCAATTTGTTTAAAGTCTGCTACTTTTGCTAAAAATTCTGTTTTTGAAACGCCGGTTGTATAAGCATTTTCAACTTCAGCATAAAACTCAACCATTTTAATAATTTCTTCTTTTGACCAATCCGGCATTAATGGATATTCAAAATTTTCACTCATAATGACGCCTTCCTTAAGAATATTTAAACTTAACTCTTAAATTTATTATACTTTGTGATATTATAAGTGGTAAAGAATTAATTTTGGGAGGGATTAAAAGTGATTACAATGGATAGTATTATCCGTGAGGGTCATCCTACTTTACGCAAAAGAGCAGAAAAATTAACTTTTCCATTATCTGATGAAGATCGGCAATTAGCCCACGATTTGATGGAATTTTTAGAAAACAGTCAAAATGAAGAAATTGCTGAAAAATATCATTTACGTGCAGGCGTTGGTTTAGCTGCCCCTCAAGTAAACCGTTCTATTCGAATGACTGCAGTACTTGTTCCGGGTGCTGAAAATGAAGATCCAATTTTTAAACATATCTTAGTTAATCCAACAATTGTCAGTGAATCAGTTCAAAAAGCTGCTTTAGCTGAAGGCGAAGGTTGTTTATCTGTTGATCGTGATGTTCCAGGATATGTTCCTCGCTCTGCTCGTATTAAGTTACGATGGTTTGATTTAGACGGAAACAAACATGAAGAACGTTTACGTGACTATCCTGCAATTGTTGTGCAACATGAAATTGATCATTTAAATGGGATTTTATTCTTTGATCATATTAATGATGAAAATCCATTTACTGCTCCTGAAGGAACAATGCTTTTAGAATAAAATAAAAAAATTGCATTAAAGCTTTTGACTTTAATGCAATTTTTTTATTTAATTTTATCAGATTTTTGCACATCTTCTACATATGCCCATGTTTCTTCATTAATTATATGTGATACATCAATGTGTAAAACATTTGAAAATATCCAAATATCCGAAACATAAAACACAAGATGTTCCTTATAGGCTTTTAATTGATGCTTTTCAGCATATTTTTGCAAATTAAACTGAACTTCTGCTTTAATTTGAGGCAAATCTACAATTTTAATTCCAGGAACTTCAAGTGAAAATTCAAATGCGGTTACTTTACTACCCCATACACTAGAAACAAATTCAGAATTAAACTGAGTATCACTTTTCTTTAATTCAAGTAAATTAACATGATGGATAGCGTAAGAAAAAGCCTTATTAGTAATTTTTTGACTTTCTTTTTGCATTAAAAAAAGTGCCCGTTTCCGTTTTTGATTTCGAATAATAATCAAGAGTATTAACAATGCTATAATTAATAAAACTATTAAAAAATATTTAACCATTTCCATCACCTACTACATTAATTATAATTCATATATCCGCAAATATCTAAAATTAATTTCTAAAATGAATTCATTTAGCTTTTCTATACTTAATCATTACGATATGCTAAAATATAGATAACTATTGTGTATGCAATTCTAGTTCGGAAGTTTTAATTTATTTGCAAACTCTTACTTAAATGTAAGAAATATTTTTTAAAGGAGAATTTTATAATGATTTTTAAAGTATATTATCAACCTACTAAAAGAATTAACCCTCGTCGGGAAAACACTGAAACTTTATATCTAGAAGCTAAATCTGAAGTTGAAGCTCGCTTGCTTGTAGAAGAACATACCGAATATAATGTAGAATTCATCGAAGGACTAGATGGAAAAGCATTAGATTACGAAAAGCAAAGTGAGAACTTCAAAATAACGGAGTTTTAACCTATGAAACAGTTTAAGGTTAAAAATAATGAAACTGCTGTATTTGCAATTGGTGGTTTAGGTGAAATTGGAAAAAATATGTATGGCGTTCAATTTCAAGATGAAATTATTGTAATTGATGCTGGGATTAAGTTTCCTGAAGATGATTTACTTGGAATTGATTACGTAATTCCTAATTTTCAATATCTAGTTGCAAATAAGCAAAAAATTAAAGCTTTAGTGATTACCCATGGTCATGAAGATCATATCGGGGGAATTCCTTATTTACTTAAACAAATTAATGTTCCAATTTATGCAGGGCCTCTCCCACTAGCTTTGATCAAAAGTAAACTTGAAGAACATGGGTTACTTAGAACTGCAGAATTACATGAAATTAATGAGGAAACTGTTTTAAAATTCAGAAAAACAAGTATTTCCTTCTTTAGAACAACTCACTCAATTCCTGATACTTTAGGTGTAGCAGTTAAAACACCTTCTGGTACAATTGTTGAAACCGGTGATTATAAGTTTGATCTAACTCCTGTTACAAACCAGCCACCTAACCTTCAAAAAATGGCAAAATTAGGTTCTGATGGGGTTTTATGTCTTCTTTCCGATAGTACTAATGCTGAAGTGCCTGATTTTACTAAATCCGAAAAATGGGTAGGCCATTCCATTCGGCATATTTTTGAAAAAGTTGATGGCCGAATTATTTTTGCTACTTTTGCTTCAAATATTTCACGAATTCAACAAGCAACTGAAGCAGCAATTAAACGTGGACGTAAAATTGCAGTATTTGGACGTAGTATGGAAGCGGCTATCGTTAATGGACGCGAGTTAGGTTACTTGAATATTCCTGAAGATGCAATGGTTGATGCTCGTGAAATTAACAATTTGCCTGCTAATCAAGTAATGATCTTGTGTACTGGTTCTCAAGGTGAACCAATGGCAGCTTTGAGTCGCATTGCTAATGGGACTCACCGGCAAGTTAATATTCAACCTGGAGATACGGTTGTCTTTTCAAGTTCTCCAATTCCAGGTAATACTACAAGTGTTAACCGTGTGATCAATGAATTAGAAGAAGCCGGTGCTAACGTTATTCATGGTAAAGTTAACAATATTCATGCATCTGGTCACGGTGGACAAGAAGAACAAAAATTAATGTTACGTTTAATTAAACCTAAATACTTCATGCCAATTCATGGTGAATACCGGATGTTAAAAATTCACACTGAATTAGCTGAACAATGTGGTGTCCCACAAAAACGTTCATTTATTTTAGAAAATGGTGATGTGCTCGCGTTAACTGCGGATTCTGCTCGGGTAGCAGGACACTTTAATGCTAGTGATGTCTATGTAGATGGTTCTGGAATCGGTGATATTGGAAACATCGTTTTGCGCGACCGCCGGACTTTATCTGAAGAAGGATTAGTTGTTGTTGTAGCTACTATTGACATGAAAAAACGGCGCATTGTTGCTGGTCCCGACTTTTTATCACGTGGTTTCATTTACATGCGTGAATCTGGGGAATTAATCAGTAAAGGCAAACGTCGAATTTCAAGAACTATAAATCGAGTTTTAAAAAACAATAAAAAAGTTACTGAATCAATGATTAAGGATGCAATTATTTCAGACCTACAACTATTTTTATTTGAACAAACTGAACGTCATCCAATGATTTTACCAATGTTAGTTACAATTTAACAACATCAAAATAATTAACCAGGCTATATAGCCTGGTTAATTATTTTATTAATGCTTGTAATTTTCCCATAACATTGGGATAATTAACACAGGAAATGGCTTGAAAGGAGTTGAGAGAATGAAATCTTTTTTTATTATTGTAAATCCCCATGCTAATTTTGGTAAGGCACGTGAGTCATGGAATCAAGTTAAAGAACAATTATCACAAGAACAGATTGATTTTCGTTCTCAAGAAACTAATAAACCTGGAGATGCACAAGAATATACCCAAAATTTTTTAAGGCAACTTAATTATCACGATTATGACAACTACGTTATTTTGGTCGTTGGTGGCACGGGAACATTAAATGAAGTTTTAACAGGAATAAAAGAAGTTGATATTACTAATATGCCACTTGGGTTTATTTCTGTTGGACAACATCATCAGTTCGCTCAACAAATTGGAATTGCACGTAACCCTTTAGTTGCACTAAAACAAGTTTTGAATGCAACTGAAGCCATCGACTACTCTTTAGTACAGTATTATGAATCTAATCATGAAGAAACTGGCTATTTTTTGAATAATTATTCAATTGGGATGAATGCCCTTTTATCAAATTTGCGTAAGCGCAAAAAGAAAAGTTGGCTTTCACGTCACTTAGCTAAAATTTCAAATTTCATTACTCTTTGTAGTGCTTACTACAATAGTCCTGATTCTTTTAAAATTACAGTACGTATTGGTCATAAATATAAATTTTATAAGCATGGATTTATTATCAATTTAAAAAATCATGCCCATGAAGCCGACTTTTCAAATGATACTGATCCACTTGATTTAATTATCGTTGATAAAGTTAATATTTTTGTTTTTATATTCTTTACGATTTTCGCCAAATTTAAAAACCCGACTAACCTCTCATTTGTTCATCGTTTTAAAGCACATAATCTTCACTTAACAGTAGATTCGCTGGAACAAACTGAAATTGATAGCCGTGAAGTCGGTGGTAAATATAATGACTTATATATTAAAATTGTTAAATATCCATTTTGGATAAATATTGATAGTGTCTCCTTAAAAGAACGTCGAAAAAAATAAGGGATTGTTTAAAACAATCCCTTATTTTTTAGTTTTCCATAAAATCACTTGGTTTAACTCCTTGCATCCCAATTAAAGGATCAATTAATCCTTCATTGATCATTTTCAATGTTAAAATAGGCTCACTATTATCTTTTATTTCTAATTGCTTGGCTTGAGGCTTTTCAACGCCAAATGCACTTAAAATCATTTCTTGCAAACCGGTTTGGCGATTAGATGAAACTGTTTCAACACATTTTTTAAAAGCAGATACTTCACCAAGTAAAACTAATTTTTTCTTTGCTCGACTAATTGCTGTATATAGCAAGTTACGAGCAAACATGCGGGCAAATTGACGCACCATTGGTAAAATTACTAACGGAAACTCTCCTCCTTGTGATTTATGAATTGACATGCAATATGCTAATGTTAGTTGGTTCCATTCTTTTCGCTCATAACTAACTTCATTACCATCAAAATCAACAATAATTTTATCTACTGGAATATGTTTTTTGGCATCTTTTTGATCAATTCCAATAATCTTGCCAATATCACCATTAAAAATATTATGTTCAGGATCATTAACAAGTTGCAAAACTCGATCACCAATTCTAAAGACTTGATGATTAACTTCAATTTCTTTTCTTCGCTGTGCAGGTGGATTAATAATTGCTTGAAGTTCCCTATTCAAATTATCAATTCCCGCACTTCCCTTGTACATTGGAGCTAAAACTTGTAAGTCATCCACACTGTTTCCTTTATCAATCCATAACTGAACTACTTGTCGCAGTACTTGAGGCACTTGAAAAGCATTACACTCAATAAAAGAACGATCAGGGTGTTGAGCAGTAAAATCAAAAGGTAATTTACCTTCTTGGATACTATGTGATAATTCAATAATTGAAGAATCTTTAGACTGACGATAAATTTTAGTAAGTTCTTTTTTAGGAATTTGGTCTGAAGCCAACATATCAGCAAAAACTTGCCCAGGTCCCACTGAAGGCAATTGATTTTTATCTCCAACAAAAATTAACTGCATTCCAATTGGGATTGCCTCAAGTAAAATATCCATTAATTCAGTATCAACCATTGAGGTTTCATCCACAATTAATAAATCACCAGCAAGTTCATCTAATTTTGTCTCTGATAAATCTTCATCATGTCCATTAATCCCTAATAACCGATGAATAGTTCGGGCTGATAAAGCAGTTGTTTCCGTCATTCTTTTTGCTGCTCGCCCAGTTGGTGCTGCTAGCAAAATCGGAGAGTTTTTTAAATTTTCTCCTTGTTTAATTACCTCTAAGTCAACTTGATTTAATTTCGCAAATAATTCTACAATCCCATTAATAATGGTTGTTTTACCTGTTCCAGGTCCACCAGTTAGCAGAAACACTTGTGAATTAATCGCTGTAAAAATAGCTTCTTTTTGGATTTGATCAAACTTAATTTGCAGTTTTTTCTCAACGTTATCTAATTTCTTTTTTAACTGCGTTAAATCATAGTTTAAAGGCTTTTGATTTTTTATAATAGCATAAAGTTTATTAGCAATTCCCCGTTCTTCTTGAAACAGTTTCCTTAAATATATATGGTGATGATCAATTACAATTTTATGTTGTTTTTCAAGTTCTAAAATTTGGTCAGCAACTTCAGACGGATCAATTGTAATTTGACGTCCTTTTTCAAGTAATTTAATAGAGCTTTCAATTAATTCCTTACTTTGCACAAAAGTATTTCCGTTTTCAAAGCATAAATCATTAATAACTTGAAAAATTGCTCCATTGATTCGAACTGGAGAATCTGCTTTAATTCCCATTTCTTTTGCAATCTGATCTGCCTTAATAAATCCAATCCCTTCAATGTCAATTGATAATTTGTATGGATTTTCATTAATAATATCTAAAGCTTTTTCATGATACTTAGCAAATATCTTAGCAGATAAGTTACTTGAAAAACCATAATTATTCAATCCAATAATAATTGAATCTGCTTGATTATTATCTTTAACCCCTTCTTTTAATGTTTGAGCTTGGCGCTTACTTAAACCTAAATTATCAGCTCTTTGAGGGTCTTGTATTAATAACTGTAAGGCATTTTCACCTAAAATTTTAACAATCCGTTCTGCGGTCTTCTTTCCAATCCCAGCAAACTTTTCACTTGAAAAATAGTTAATGAGTCCTTCAGTTGTATCTGGCATATTGACTTCATATGTGTCCGCTTTAAATTGTTTTCCATAACGCGGATGTTCAACTAAATGTCCTATAAATTTATATTCATTTTCTTCTTGTAAGTTTGCAAAATTGCCTGTAACTGTGATTGTATGCTCTTTCCATTTAAAGCTAGCTTTTTTTACACTGATAAGGAGCACTTTATAAAAACTATCTGGACTTTGAAAGAAGATACTCTTTACTTTCCCTTCAACATATTGCTGATTATCATCATTAATTAATTGCATTTGCTCCATTTAATTAATCATCCTTTAAGTTAATTGTCTTTTGAATATCTCCTAAACGTTCTTTCATTTTATTAAAGTATCTTTCATCAATTTTCTTAGCTTTTTCAAAATATTCTTGCCCTGCTTGAGGACTTTCTTGAGTAAATTCAATTAAACCCAGTTGAAATAACGTATGTGCATCTTTGTAATCAATCTCTAATGCTTGTAAGTAAAAATTTTTAGCTGTCTTTAAATCTCCTAATGCCAGTAAACAGTCCGCAACTAATTTTTTAGGAGCTTTATCTTGAGGTAACTGATCACTTGCTGTTAAAGCAAATGCCATTGCTTGCTGATAGTTATTTTGAGCATACATTGATTGAGCAATCATCAAATATGCATTGCCTTTTAATTCATTGTTTGAAACTTGTTGAAATTCTTCAATTGCTTCTTGATAAAGACCAGTACTGTAAAAAACATTCCCTAAGCCATAATGTAATAAACTTAGTTCTTTATCATTTTCAAAAATTGTTAATGCCTTTTTAAACAATTCTTCTGCTTGAGGAAAACTTTGCATCTCAGTTAGAAGTGTCCCTAACTCATAATAATTTTGCACATCATATGGATTTTGGTCAATTTTATGAATTAATTTCTTCGTTGTTTCTTCTGCTTTTTTTTGTTCTTGCTTTCTTTTATCTGTCATTTCAATCAATTCCTTAAATAATATCGCTTGAATCTAATTTACGTTTTAAGTAATCTGTTTTATTCCATGCGATACACTTAAAATTATTTCCATCAGCCGTTTTTAAAATTGTAGTACTTGTATTAGCTAATCCGCCTTTATCCCGAATATGTGCCAAAGGAATTCCAATTAAATGTCTAATTTCAGCTCCTAAGGCCGCCCCATGACTAACAATTAAAATATTTTCATCAGGATAACGATCATAAATTTCCTTAATTTTTGGAGTCATTCGCTTAAATAAGTCTTCATATGATTCACCATTAATAATAGTAGGATCATATTTATCAGGATGATGTCTGAAATTTTTTACTTGTTCAGGATACTTAGCTTCGGCATCCGTAAACTTCATTTTTTCCATTTTTCCTAAGTTAAATTCCATGAAAGCTGGATTTGCTTCAATTTTTAATCCTGGTTGATCTAAATTTTTTAACAATTCTTGTGCAGTAGTCAGCGTTCTTTTTAATGGACTACAATATATTTTAACAAAATTGATATTTTTTAAATAATCTGCAAGTTCTTTAATTTCTGTATAGCTTTCTGGCAATAAAGGAGAATCTCCCTTTGATCCTTGATAGCGTCCTTCTAAATTCCATTCAGTTTTTCCATGTCTTACAAAGTAAAAAGTTGTCATTTCCTTAATTCCTTCGATATATAGTTAGTTTTATTATATACCAAAACCCAATCATGAAAAACTATTCTCTCTAAAACCAAGCAGCAAAATAAAAGCAGACTGCAACTTACGTTACAGCCTGCTTTTATTTTTTAATTATACATATTGCAATAATTTCCCATTTTGATATGCATGATCAATTGTACCACTACCGATACATTCTTCACCATCATATAAAACAACTTCTTGTCCTGGAGTAATTGCACGAACAGGATCATCAAATTCAATTGTCATCTTAGAATTATCTTCATTTAAATGCACTCTTACTCCTGAATCTTTTTGACGATATCTAAATTTTGCAGTACAATGAAAATCTTTCCCCCGTCCTTCAATTGGAGCAATAAAATTTGTTTTTGTTGCATCTAAACTTGTCGCATAAAGATGTTCGTTATGATAACCTTGTCCTACATATAAAGTATTAGTTTTAATATCCTTACCAACTACAAACCATGGCTCATTACTTTTACCATCGCCACCAATTCCTAAACCACGTCGTTGTCCAATGGTATAGTTCATTAAACCAAAGTGTTCTCCTTTAACTTCACCATCAAATGTTTTCATTACACCTGGTTTAGCTGGTAAAAATTCACTTAAAAATTTGCTAAAGTTTCGTTCTCCAATAAAGCAAACTCCAGTTGAATCTTTTTTCTTTGCAGTTGCTAAGCCTGCTTCTTCAGCAATTTTTCTCACTTCTTCTTTAGGCATTCCACCGATTGGAAACATTGCTTTTTCCAAATGTTTTTGTGTCAACTGACTTAAAAAGTAAGTTTGATCTTTATTAGGATCAGCTCCTCGTAAGAGATGAATTGTACCATCTTCATCACGTTTTACTTGTGCATAATGTCCCATGGCAATATAATCTGCATCTAATTCCATGGCATAATCTACAAAAGCTTTAAACTTAATTTCACTATTACATAAAATATCTGGATTAGGCGTTCTTCCATGCTTATATTCATCTAAAAAATATTCAAATACACGATCCCAATATTCTTTTTCAAAATTTACAGAATAATATGGAATACCAATTTGAGCAGCAACCTTAGCAACATCTTGATAATCTTCAGTCACTGTACAAACGCCACTGTCATTTTTTTCATCCCAGTTCTTCATGAAAACACCAACGACATCATATCCTTGTTGTTTTAATAAATAAGCACATACGGATGAATCTACGCCACCGCTCATTCCAACAACTACACGGATTTTACTTTTATCTTTTTTCATGAACTCACCATCATTTCATTTAGATTCTGAATCATTAACGATTTGAAGGTCGTTTTGTTCAGTAACTACCATTATATACACGCGAAGTCCTCTTTGCAAGAAAACTTCCTTATAGTAAGTTAAATTTTTTCAATAATTTGTCGTTCAATTAAACTATCAATAATGTAGTTTAATTGCTCTAAATGAACATCTACATCTTTACCTTTATGAATATCCACTTCACGCATTCCATTTGCAGTAGTTGTAGCCATTTTAAATTTAGTCAATTCCGACTCGATTGTTACTTTAAATTTAAATCCTTGATTGTAAGGTGAAGATGGATCTAAAGAACGTTCTAATTGAAATTTACCGTTCTTTGATTCAGTAAAACCTACATCTCGTAATGAGTATTTCTTGATTTCAGGAGATAAGCGATATTTTTGAGAATCTCCTTTAATTTGAACTGTATCTGAATATGCCATGTTAACTTCCTCCAATTATTTTTACATTCTAATTTTAAAACGATCAATTATTTTTGCAATCGTTTCAACTGTTTGATCAATTTCTGCAATCGTGTTTTCTCCCCCAAAACTAAAGCGAATTGATTCTTTAATTCGTTGAGAATTCTTCCCATACATTGCAATTAAAACATGTGATGGTCCTAAAGAACCTGCTGTACAAGCTGAGCCAGCTGCAACTGCAATCCCATTTAAATCTAAATTCGTAATAAATGCATCATTTGGAATTGCTTTAAACCAAATGTTTAAAATATGAGGTAATTCTCCTTCATCCATTTTACCATTAATTTCAAAATCAATTTGATGTTTTATTAGTCCATCAACTAAGCGATGCTTAAACTCATAGTATTTTTTTCTTCTAATTTCTTTTTCGATTGAATTATCAATTTCAACTGCCTTTGCAAATCCAGCAATTGCGGGAACATTTTCTGTTCCTGCTCTGCGCATTAACTCTTGATCTCCACCTTTAATATATGAAGGAAATTTAATGCCATCACGTTGATATAAAAATCCTAAAAACTTAGGTCCATTTAATTTATGAGCAGATGTTGACAATAAATCAATCTTATCTTTTTGAACATCAATATCTAGTAAACCATATGCTTGCACTGCATCTGTATGAAACCATGCATTTGTATTTTCAACGATTTCTCCAATTTCATGAATTGGCATTTTACTGCCCACTTCATTATTCCCCATCATGATTGAAACTAATATTGTATCATCTCGTAAAGCATTTTTTAAATCAGTTAAACTAATTTCACCATCTTTATTTACAGGAAGATATGTTACTTCAAATCCTTGTGTTTCTAAATATTGCATTGGTTTTAAAACTGCTTCATGTTCAATTGCAGTCGTAATAATATGACGACCTTCATTTTTTCTTTTCATAGCTGTTTGAATAATCGCTGTATTATCACTTTCAGTTCCACCACTAGTAAAAATAATTTCATTATCAAATTTTGCATTGATTGATTGTGCAATTAAATGACGACTTTGATCTAAAACAGACCGCGCTTGTCTTCCAAAGTAATTAATTGCAGAAGCATTGCCAAAATTTTGAACCATTGCTTGACTAATTGTTTCCACTACTTGTGGATCCATTGGTGTAGTTGCAGCATTATCCAAGTAAATTCTATCCATTTTTTATCCTTCCTTTGATAATAAGGTTAAAAGCATTTTAGCAGATCT
Source organism: Ligilactobacillus sp. LYQ135 (assembly GCF_053711055.1). Taxonomy (NCBI): domain Bacteria; kingdom Bacillati; phylum Bacillota; class Bacilli; order Lactobacillales; family Lactobacillaceae; genus Ligilactobacillus; species Ligilactobacillus sp. LYQ135. Next base: position 155,073 of record NZ_JBSJYT010000002.1, read on the forward strand.
TTTACCTGCATCAATAATAAATTCATCAAACGATTGACTTGCTTCTTCATCAGCAGTATCTGACATTGCCCGAATTACTAAATGTGGAATATTAAACTCATAAGCTACTTGTCCAACAGCAGCCCCCTCCATCTCACAGCAAAGTGCTTGGGGAAAAATTTCTTTAATTTCATTAATCCTATCTTTAGAATTAACAAATTGATCTCCAGTTACAATTAATCCCTCATGAATTTTTATTTTATTTTCAACTGCAGCTTGACTTATTTTAGTAATTAAATTTTTATCTGCTGGAAAAATTTGTGGTTGACTAGGTAATTGACCCATTTTATAGCCAAATGCAGTTGCATCAGCATCATGATAAGCTGTTCCGGTAGATAAAACTAAATCTCCTACATGTAATCCCTCACCAATTCCACCAGCAGACCCGGAATTAATTACACAATCAACATTGAAATTTTGAATTAAAAATGCAGTTGTTATCCCCGCTTGAACTTTCCCAATTCCACTTTGAACTAAAACCACATCATTATCAAAAATTTTTCCGGAATAATAGTGCATGTCGCCAATATTTTGTCCTTGAACTTCTTTTAAATTTGCAAGAAGTTCTTTGATTTCTTCTTCCATTGCGCAAATAATACCATATTTCATAATTGTTCCTCCTAAAAATTAACAAATCGCATAAACAAATAAGTTAAAACAATTAGTCCGATTAAAATGTAAATTGCACGGTTTAGTTTTTTTCCTAAAACTTGTGCTTTACGTTCATTTTCTTCATCAATACTTTTTTGTCGTTGAGAAACACGTGATAATTCTTCTTCCTTCGATTCTGGTTCCTCTAAAGGAGCAGTTGTTTTATTCTTTTGGTTTAATTTATTTTTTATGTTTTTCCATAAAGCATTTTTTTCGTCACGTGCTTGATGACGTCGTAATGGTTCTTCTTGTGAAATTTTATTTTGCTTTGCTTGACTTCTTCTTAAAGGTTGTTCATCATCTTGATCATAAAAATGACGTTCTTCATCGTTTAAACTCATATAAATTACCCCATCATTTGCCAAAACATAATTGCCATTAATGTTTTAGCATCACAAATTTCGCCTCGATCAATTGCTTTTTGCACTTCCATTGGTGACAATTCTACTAATTCTAAAAATTCATCTTCATCCTGTGGTAATTTTTCTTTAACTGCTTTCAAGTTAACTGCATGATATAAATACATGATTTCATCTGCAAATCCAGGAGAAGTGTAAAATTTAGTTAATAGTTCAAATTGGTCAGCTGCAAAGCGTGTTTCTTCATTTAATTCTCTTCGTGCTGTTTTTTCTGGATCATCTTGTTCATTTGGCTCGATTTTACCAGCTGGAATTTCTAAAGTTACTTGCCCTAAAGGTGCACGCCATTGCCGAATCAACACTAATTTATTACTATCAGTGACTGCAATTACACCAACTGCACCTTGATGGCGTACGATTTCACGTTGTGCTTTTTTTCCATTGGGAAGTTGAACTTGCTCTTCATACAAATGAACCACTTTACCATTAAAAATTTCTTTTGTTGATAATACTTCTTCTTTAAATTCCATATTACTCTTCCTTAATTATCCGCTTTAAGTTTAATAATAGCAAAGAATCACTAAAAAATATAGTCACCCATTTGCTCAATCAATAAATAAAAAGGTTCCAACCTTTGTTGCAACCTTTTATTAATTAATCTTCTAATCCTTCTGTTACTGCTTCTGGATAATCCTTACGTACAATTTGAGCACAGTGTGCACATAATTGTGGCAATTCTTGATCGCTTCCAATATCGTTTTTAATCATCCGACAACGTGGACAAACTTCACCTTGAGCCTTGTTAATTTTTACCTTAACTTCATCATAGTCTTGTGCATCTTCAGGTGCATCAACAATTGGAAGGATTTGTAAATCAGAAACAATCAATGCTTGGCGAATATCTGCATTTAAATTATCTAATTCTGTTTTAACGCCTTCTGTTACATATAGTTCAACTTGGGCTTCAAAAGATTTTCCAATCATCTTTTCATCCCGTGCAATTTCTAATGATTTATACACATTTGAGCGAATCTTCATGAAACGTTCCCAATTTTCAAGTACTTTAGCTTGACCATCATAGTAATTTACACCTGGCATTTCAGCCAATTGAACAAAATCTTCGCCTTCATGCAAGTATTCCCAAACTTCTTCAGTTGTGTGTGGAATAATTGGCGTTAATAATTTTGCAAGACGAACAACAATATCATATAACACTGTTTGCATTGAACGCCGTTTAAGTCCATCTTTTTCTTCAATATAAATTACATCTTTAGCAATATCTAAATAGAAAGCAGATAAATCAGTAGTAATAAATTTAATTACTTTTTTGAAAATATCATTAAATTCATAGTTAGCATAATCATCTAAAATTTCTTTTGTAAATTGATTTACCTTAATTTCCATGTATTGATCAATTGCTTCTAATTTTTCAAATGCAACTTCATTAGTTTCAGGATCATAATCTGCTACATTTGATAATAAGAAACGGAATGTATTTCTAATCTTCCGATAACTTTCAGCAATTTGTTGGAAACTTCCCATTGAAACACGCACGTCAGCAGAAGTATCCGCACTTAAGACCCATAACCGAATGATTTCTGCTCCCATCTTTTTAATAACATCATCAGGAACAATGGTATTTCCAAGCGATTTACTCATTTTATGACCCTTACCATCTAATGTGAATCCTTGTGAAATTACGCTCTTGTATGGTGCTTGATCTGAGACAGCTACACTTGTAATTAAGCTTGAATTAAACCAACCACGATATTGATCAGATCCTTCAAGTACTAAATCAGCTGGATATGTTAAATAATCACGTGCTGCTAGTACACCTTGATGAGATGAACCAGAATCAAACCATACATCCATAATATCCATTTCTTTTGTAAAAGTACCATTTGGAGAATGTTCGCTCGTAAAGTTTTCTGGTAGTAAATCTTTAGCATCTTTTTCAAACCAAATATTAGAACCATGCTTTTCAAATAATTGGGCAACATGTTCAATTGTTTCTGGAGTCATAATTGCTTCGCCATCTTCAGCATAGAAAATAGGCAATGGAACTCCCCAAACACGTTGTCGTGAAATTACCCAGTCTCCTCGATCACGAATCATATTGTGAAGACGTTTTTGTCCCCATTCAGGAGTAAAATTAACTTGATCAATTGCATCTAAAATATTTCCCCGAATTTTATCAACAGATGCAAACCATTGAGGAGTTGCACGGAAAATAATTGGCTTTTTAGTCCGCCAATCGAATGGATAACTGTGTTCATAATCCATTTGCTTAATTAAAGCATGCGTTGCCTTTAATTTGTCCAATGAAACTTGATTAGCGTCTTCATAAAAGACTCCTTCAAAGTCTTTTCCAGCTTCTTTTGTCAAGTACCCTTTAGCATCAACTGGAGCAAATACATCTAATCCATATTTCATTCCCACTTTATAATCATCTTCACCAAAACCAGGAGCAGTATGAACTAATCCAGTTCCGGCATCTAATGTTACAAAATCACCTAACATTACAACTAAACTTCTTGTATCATCAAATGGGTGTTGGGCCTTCATATTTTCTAAATCTGAGCCTTTTACAACTTGAAGAGTCTTAATATCATTCCAACCAAATAATTCCGCATCTTTTTCAAGTAATTCGGTTGCAATTACAAATTTGCGTGGATCATCATCATGTTGAATTACTGAATAATTAAAGTCAGCTGATACTGTAATTCCCTCTGATCCTGGAATTGTCCATGGAGTAGTTGTCCATACTACCATGTATGTATCACCATCTAAAATGCCTTTGCCATCAATAATTTTTTCACCATAAAATGCTGAAGGAGAAGTTACGTCATGATATTCAACTTCAGCTTCGGCTAATGCTGATTCACTTGACCATGACCAATAAACCGGCTTACGTCCTTTGTAAATTAGACCTTTTTCAACCATCTTACCAAATACTCTAACTTCTTGAGCTTCAAATTTTGGATCTAAAGTTACATATGGGTTATCCCATTCAGCAGAAATTCCTAGACGCTTAAAGTCTTTTCGTTGTTTATCAACTTGTTTTAAAGCATACTCACGACATTTTTCACGAAATTCAGCTGTTGATAATGATTTACGATCAACACCTTGTTTCTTTAGTTCTTGTTCAATTGGTAATCCATGAGTATCCCAGCCTGGAACAAATGGGGCGCGAAATCCCATCATTGACTTAGCACGCACAATAAAGTCTTTTGAAATCTTATTCATTGCATGTCCCATATGAATATTTCCATTCGCATATGGAGGGCCATCATGAAGAACAAATGAAGGTTTACCCTCATTTAATTTTTGCCGACGTTCATAAATCTTATTTTCTTCCCATACTTTTTGGCGTTCAGCTTCTTTTACTGGAAGATTTCCACGCATTGGAAATTTAGTTTTTCCCATATTTAAAGTTTTTTTAATTCGCATAATGTTCTCCTTTCATACAAAAAAATCCCGTCCAACAAGGGACGAGATTTCCGTGGTACCACCCAAATTTAAGATAAAAATATCTTCTCAAGTCATTATTAACGGTAATGAACCGATCATTCTTACTGTAACTTCAGAATAATAACATTTTAAGATGATAATAAATTTATAGGGAATTATCAGTCTTTCACCATCTACTGACTCGCTTTAACTATATAAATTTATTGTGTTCTTAAATCTTTTGACTATTAATTTTGATCATCATCAGCAAAATGTTGACCAGTTACATTATCATTATTGTCAACAACATCTTGCTTATCATCATTATCTGGGAAAACTACAACTGTTTCTGCTTGCCCATTATCAGCAGGAGTTGATTGCGGTTCTGCTTCAACTGGTTGGAAGTTAAATTCTTCATCATCTTGAACTGGTTTAATTTCCTTAGCAGTTTCCTTATCAAGTGTTTCATCTTGACGAATTGCATCTTGAATTTCTTCATAACTGCTTGTCTTACCTTGTTTCAAGATTTCATCCCATTCACTACCCTTAACAACTTCTAATTGTGATTCCATCATTACTTGAAGTTTTTGACGGAAAATTCGTGCTTGTTTACGTAAGTCATCAGTTTCAATTGCTAACTTTTTAGCTTTTTTAGATGCTTCATCAATAATACTACGTGCTTTTTCATTAGCTTGATCAATAATATCTTGACCTTGCTTTTGAGCTTCACGATTAATAATTTCAGCTTCACGTTGTGAATTTGCTTTAACCTTATCAGCAGCTTCTTGAGCAACAATGATTGATTGGTTGAGTGAATCTTTTAAGTCATTAAAATACTTTAATTTCTCTTTATTTTGATTCAAACTTTCACGTAATGCATCATTTTCTTGAATTAATGCTTGGTAGTCTTTATTAACTTGATCTAAAAATTCATTAATTTCATCTTGATCATATCCACGTAACTTTACGTGAAATTCTTTATTGTTAATGTCCATGGGAGTTAAAACCATCCCTGTCACCTCCACTATTTTTAAAACGCTTCTCTATAAATTCAAATTCATTACAAAAGATATTTTTCACAATTAACGCTAAGTAAGAGTTAAAAGCACTTATATTTACATAATTTTACGTTAAATTATTGATTAAAAATATCTCTAAATTAAAGCGATCTGCTTATCATTCATTCTACCATTAAAACAATCTTTTAGAATTATTTTTTTATAATTGAAAGCAATACTTTAAATTTTTGTTTGCGAGTTTGTCCTATTACGTCATCCAACCGAATTCTTCCAAACCTACGTACTGAAATGATATCCAGTTTATCCACTAAATAATCTGGCTTATTAATGTTTGTCCAGTTAACTTGTACTTTAGAATTATTAATTAACTCTTTAGTACGCGTACGTGATATATGATATGCATTTGAAACTAAATTATCTAATCTCAAAGATGAAGTTAACAACGTTAATTGTTCCCATGCATTCACTGGATTTAAAACCAAATTTAATGATTGTGCTTCCATTTTAACGTTGACTTTACCAATATGAGTAATTTGATCAATTAAAAATCGACTAATTTTAGTTTCAGTAAGAACTTGCCAGTTTTGGCCATCAGTGATGATATCTCCAATCACATCACGCCGAATCCCAGAATTAGCCAAAGTCCCTAAAATCTGACCATGATGTAAATTAGCAAATTTAATTGGATATTTTATTTCTAGCAAAGCTAATTCAAAGTCGCTTTTTTCATATTGATAATAATTAGGATAAAAAATCACCCGTTTACGATCAGCGTGATGATAACCACCAAAACTTGCCATCTTAATTTCAAACTGACTGCCAATTAATGTTTGAGCAATGAATCTTTCACGTGGATTAAAAAAATCCGTTAAAATGGGTTGATAATTCAATTGAGCTTTAGCAATTAACTCGCCAATTTTATCAATAGTTTCACGTTCGTCCGCTTTAAAATGTTGATAAACATTCTCATTCATAATTTTATGCACCAAATAAAATTCGAATAATATAAACTAATCCATATTCAACAAATTGTAAAACAAATAATGCAACAATTGGTGAAAAGTCAATATTAAAAATTGGCGGAATAAAGTGAAATAAGTCTAGAAAAGGTTCAACTATGCGACTTAAAAAATAACCAAATTTTGTTTGAATAGCACCTGGAAACCAAGTCATCAAACAATATACAACAATTGCTAAGGTATACAAATTAAACAATGCACTTATTATAGCTATCACTTTTCACTCCTATTAGAAATCTCGAATTTTAGTTGACTCCATAAGCATTCCTTCTACTGAAAAGTCTGCTGGAGTACATAGAAAAATTTCTTCACCAATACGTTTAACATCACCATTAATGGCAAATACAACACCTGATAAAAAATCAACAATCCGATGGGCTTGTTGATCATCCATTCGACTAAAATTCACAATTGTGGCTTGACCATCAAGTAATCTAGTTGAAATTTGCTTTACATCAGAAAACATCCGTGGCTCAAATAACATAATTTTCTTTTGGATATTTTCATTTTTTCCAACAATTGACATTATTTTACTATTCCGTTGATTTCCTTGAGGAACTTCATTTTCCGATTTATTTATTTGATTATTATCATAATAATCTTCCGTTGCTATCCCATCTTCTCCATTGAAAAAACGATTAATTTTTTCAGCTAGCGACATGATTCAAGCCTCCTTTATTATTTACGACGGTGGCGTAAGAATGGTGGCATGCTGTCATCATCATCATCACTATAATTAGTATTTGATGAATCTGATCCAAATACATCAAAGTCTTTCTTTTCTACATTATCAAAATTGTTGCGTTGAGATGAACTAGGACGAAGATTGTTATCATTCATCTCTGTAGTAATGTCCCAATCAGCCAATGGATCGTTATTACGTTGACTATTACTATTTGAAACTGATTGATTTTGTGAAGCAGAATTATTTAAAATTCCATTTGACATAGATGATTTAGTTACACTTTTACGTGTATTCCGCTTTTTATCAATACCTGTAGCAATTACAGTAACCACAACTTCATCTTCTAAGTTTTCATTAATTGATGTACCAAAAATGATATTAACATCACTTGAAGCGGCATTTGTTACAATTTCAGAAGCTGTTTGCGCTTCAAACAAGCTCAAATCAGGCCCTCCTGTAATATTTAACAAGACTTGTTCAGCACCATCAATTGATACTTCTAATAATGGAGATGAAATTGCTTTTTTAGTTGCTTCTTCAATTCTATTTTCACCATTTGCAGAACCAATTCCCATCAATGCAGAACCTTTATCTTTCATCACAGTAGTTACATCCGCAAAATCAAGGTTAACGTAACCTGGTGAAGTAATTAAGTCAGTAATTCCTTGAACACCTTGACGTAAAACATTATCTGCTTCTTGGAATGCTTGTAACATTGGAGTTTTCTTATCAACAATTTCAAGCAAACGATTATTAGCAATAATAATTAATGTATCAACGTGTTCTTTCATTTTTTGAACACCTTCAGCAGCAAAACGTGCACGCTTTGGTCCTTCAAATGAGAACGGACGAGTTACAACACCAACTGTTAAGGCACCCATTTCTTTAGCAATCTTAGCAATCACTGGAGCAGCTCCTGTTCCTGTTCCACCACCCATACCAGCAGTTACAAAGATCATATTTGCTCCTTGTAAGGCTTCTGAAATTTGGCTTTCACTTTCTTCAGCTGCCTTTTCACCAACATCTGGATTAGCACCAGCACCTAAGCCACTTGTTAATTTAGGTCCTAATTGAATTTTTGTTTCTGCATTTGAGTTCTTTAAAGCTTGAACATCTGTATTAGCTGCAATAAATTCAACACCTTTTACATCTTCTGAAATCATTCGGTTTACGGCGTTACCACCAGCACCACCAACACCAATAACTTTGATGTTGGCTTTGTTGTTTTCATCTACTTCGTAGTCCATTTAGTTCTCCTCCGTTGTATATTAAATTCCATCCTTAACTAATCAAAGAAATTGTTAAATTTATCTTTGAATGAAGAAAAAATATTTGTCTGTTTCTTTGGCTTTTCAGCTTTTTGTGTTTGTCCTTGTTTTGGTTGAGTCTTTGTACTCTTCAGATTAGTTGTTTTCTTAACTGGTTTCATTGAAGGGGCTGATACTTCTTGATTTGAAGTATCAATATTTGTCAAAGTACTTTTTACAACCATATTAATTTCATTTTGATGAGTTGTATCCTCAATCAAGCCAATCACTTGAGAGAATTGAGGTGCCCGTAAATTCATTTCTTGAGGATAGAAAACCTTTACTGGAACACCAAAAATTTCTTGGGCTAACTCAGTTACACCTTGCAAAGCAGCCATTCCACCAGTTAGAACAACTCCACCTGGTAATTGGAAAGCATTAATACTTCCTAAAGCTTGCTTAATTTTTTCGAAAATTTGACGCATGCGTGCTTCAATGATTTCTGAAAGATATTCTTCAGTCACCATCTCATCTTCTTGCTGACCAACAACTTCAACAGGAATTGAATCTTCTGCTGAAGCCATTTCAGCCAACGCATAGCCATAATTTCTCTTTAATGTTTCTGCGTTTTCAAATGAAGTGTTTAACACAATTGAAATGTCGCGAGTTACATAATCGCCGCCTTCTTGATCAACATATGTGTACTTCACTTTATGATCATGTACAACAGCAGCAGTTGTTTGTCCACCACCTAAATCGATCAAAACCGCTCCAAAGTCCTGTTCAGCATCACTTAAGGCATATTTTGACAACGCAATTGGTGCAACTACAATATCTTGAATTTTAAGTCCTGCTTTTTGTACACATTTACGAATATTGTGTAATATCGTCTTTGGACCTGTGTACATTACACCTTGCATTTCTAACCTAACGCCCATCATCCCACGTGGATCTTTAATGTTGTCAATATCATCAACGAAAAATTCGTCTGGAACAACATCAATAACATCACGTTCAGGTGGAAGATTTTGCACTAACGCTGCACGTGTGACTTCATGAACATCTTCATTAGTAATCTCAGTTGAATTTCCATCTTGACCATTAACAGCAATCATTCCCTTGCAGCGTTGAATTTGAAGCATATTTGCAGGAACTCCTACCGTTACACTGTCAATTTCAATATTGGCTTTTTGTTCGGCTTGTTTTATAGTTTCTTTAATTGTAGCAACCACTTGATCAATGTCTACAATCACACCTCTAGACAAGCCTGCAGAATGCGAATTACCATAGCCAATGATATTTAACTGGCCATTGAGATACTCAGCAATAACGACTTTGATCGAGGTTGTTCCGATGTCCAATCCTACGTAAATTCCAGAATTTTCCACCTTATAATCCTCCAATCCAGTTACTTTTTATTATTATTCAAGAAAATATCTTAATATTTAAATTTTAACACATCAATACACTATTTTACTACCTTCAATCAAGGATTTCATCTTCTTTTTGATAAATATTAATTTTTATCTTTATCATATGGATATGAATATGCTCCGACTTCTAAATCAACTACTCCTTTATAGTCCATCTTAGATACAATGCTTGGATAATACTGCATTTTTTGAGCAAAATTTTGAGTGGTTGCAATTACTTGATTGCCATCATTCATATATAATTTTACTTTTCCTGGATCAGCTTTAGTTGGCTCCAAATGGATTTCAGAAATACTTTTTTTCAAATTAGGTGATAGTTGATCAAACTGTTTAGTCATTTCCTTTAGTTCATCATTATTTTTGAAATTATAAAATACAGGATAATTCCCTGAAGGATTATCAGAACCATAACTGTCAATCATTCCTGATGAAGTAAGTTTATAGTATTTATTTCTTTTGACTACAAAACCAATTGTAGGATATTCCTCAATATCAATTTCAACGTGACTACCATTATATTTAATAGTAGCTTTTTTTACTGACGGAACTTTTTTATGGATGCGTTCTTCAATCTTGTCAGTTTGTGGCCAAACTCCAACAAGTGATTCATAGTAATGTAAATCACTTGCCTTTACAACTGCTAAACGCGTTTCCGTATCCTTAGTATTAACTGTTACTGATAGTATCCGACTAAAAGGTAAAATAAAAAATAGTGAAGCAGCAAAGATTACTCCAAATACACTCATTAATATAATCGTTCCTTTGGCTAATCTTTGCTTTCTTAAATTGTTTGTCCGGGGTAATTTTTTTGCAAAAGAACGTGCATCCACTTTTTTCTTTTTAGTTTTTAATTGCTGTTGTCGCTTTTTCTGAGCTTGTTCCCATGGAGTTAACGCTTCTTTTGTTTTTCTTATTTTAAATGATTTTCGCATTTTCTATGCCCCTATCATTATTTGCTAATTAAATCTTCTAATACATTATATAAGCGATCAGCAGCATCTCTTACTCCTACTTGATAAGCACTTTGAGCCATTTTTTGCCGGAGTTTTTCATCATTCATTAAATCATTAACTTTTGTTGCTAAAGTAGTGCCATTCAAGTCACTTTCTTTAATCATTTCAGCTGCATTTTTATTCACCAAACTCATTGCATTTTTTGTTTGATGATCCGCAGTTACATATGGACTTGGAATTAAAATTGAAGGAATTCCTAAGGCTGTGATTTCAGCTAAACTAGTTGCTCCCGCACGACCTACAATTAAATCAATTTCCGGTAAAAGTTGTGGCATATCCGCAATATAAGGTTCAATTACTACATTATCTGGAATTTGCATTCCAGATGCCTTTTTCATAATTGCATCATAATGTACTCGCCCAGTAACAAATAAAACTTGAAAATCTTTATCAGCAAATGATTTAGCTGCTTCTAATGCAGATTGATTGATTTTTTCTGCACCTCTAGAACCACCAAATATCAAAACTGTTCTTTTGTCATCACTTAAATGATATCGCTTTAATCGATTTTGTTTTGTTATATGAGCAACTTGTTGAGCACGCGGATTTCCTGTAAACACAACTTTCTTTGCAGGAAAAGCAGCTCTCACATCATCAAAACAAATTGCCACTTTGTTTGTAAAATGGCTTAAAAATTTATTAGTTACTCCTGCAACACTATTTTGCTCATGAATAACCGTTGGAATGTGCATTTGTGCAGCAGCAAAAACAACTGATCCACAAACATAACCACCTGTTCCCACAACAACATCTGGTTTAAACTCTTTAATTATTTTTTTTGAAGCTTGAATGCTTTTTAAAAATAAGTAAACTGTCTTAAAATTTTCTAGTGATAATGAACGTTTAAACCCTTGAATTTCAATCGTTTTAAAATCAATTCCTGCATCAGGAACAATGCGACTTTCTAGCCCCTTTTTTGTTCCAACATATAAAAATTTTGAAGAAGGTTCTTTTGCTTTAATTTCTTCAATTAATGCCAATGCAGGATAAATGTGACCGCCTGTTCCGCCACCAGAAACAAGTATTCTCATTGTTTTTCCCTCCACTGTTCTTCTAATTTTTCAACTGCTTCAATATATTTATCACCACGAACTTCAAATGTAGGCCATTGATCCCAGCTAGCACAAGCAGGTGAGAGTAAAATAACATCGCCTTTATGGCTTAAATCATAAGCAAGTGGCACAGCTGTAACTACATTTTTTGTTTTCATTATTTGTTTAATCCCTGCTTTTTTTGCTGCATTTGCTAATAAATCAGCGGTCTGTCCAAATACTATCATAGCAGCAACATGTTCTTTTAATACAGGAACTAATTCATCAAATGTATACCCACGATCTAATCCACCTGCAAGCAACACAACGGGTTCTTTAAATCCAGACAATGCTTTTAAAGTTGCTTCCGCATTAGTTGCTTTAGAATCATTATAAAATTTTCTTTCATTAAATGTTGTTACATATTGAGTTCGATGACGTACTCCCGTAAAGTTTTTTAAAATAGTTATAATATTGTCTGTTGATTGCCCCATTATTTTAGCAACGGCAATTGCTGCAAGTGCATTTTCAATATTATGTGTACCTGGAGCTTGAAGATCATTTACATTGATAATTTTTTCATCACGATAATATAAATAATCTCCCTCTTGATATGCACCTTTTGTACTTTGCTTTGTTCTTGAGAATGGAATAATTTGAGCCTTAGATTGTTTACTTAAAACTTGCCATTCTTTTTCATCCCAATTAACTATAAAATAATCATCTTCGGTTTGATTCATTGTAATCCGCATCTTAGCATCAACATAGTTTTGCCGTGATCCATGCCAATCAGTATGAGCCTCATAAATATTAGTCAATACCGCAATATGTGGATGCAAATCAGTAATTCCCATTAACTGAAAACTTGACAACTCTGTCACCATGACATCATCTTTAGTAGCCTTTTGGGCAATTTCCGTAGTAGGAATCCCAATATTTCCGGCTGCATAAACTTTTCCTTGAGAACGTCCATAATTTAACATTGCAGTTATCAATGTTGTCGTTGTTGTTTTTCCGTTAGTTCCCGTAATTGCAACCATCGGGCTTTCCAGTACTTCATAGGCTAATTCTGGTTCAGTAATAACTTTAATTTCTTTTTCCAATGCTTTTTTTACAAGTGGATTACTATATGGAACAACAGGATTTTTTACAACTACATCAACTTGATCAACTAAATTTAAAGGATGTGATCCTATCACAACTTTTGCTCCCAAGCTTTCAAGTTCATTAACTTGTTGCATATTTGGTGTGTTCGTTTTGTCATTAACGGTTACATTAGCACCTAATTTAATCAACAGTTTTGCAGAGTTCACACCACTTTTTCCTAATCCAATGACTAGTACATTTTTATTTTGATACGAATCAATTTTCTTCATATATACTAAACTTCCTTAATTACAAAATCACTGCTAATGAAATCCCAGCAGCAATTAATCCAACTAACCAAAAGACAATATCGATTTTCCACTCATTCCAGCCACACATTTCAAAATGATGATGAATTGGACTCATTTTAAAAATACGCTTACCGGTTAGCTTGAATGATGTTACTTGTAAAATTACACTGGCAGTTTCAATTACAAAGATAATCCCAATAATTAATAATGATAATTCATGGTGAACTAAAATTGAAACAGCTGCTAAAGCACCACCTAACGCTAATGATCCCATATCACCCATAAAAATTTTAGCTGGTTTATGGTTGAAGAATAGGAAAGCTACTAACGCTCCCATTACAGATATACAGAAGATCAAAATTCCATATTGTTTCTGAGCCCAAGCAATTACTGCGTATGCACCAAAAGCAATAATTGATTGTCCGGCAACTAAGCCATCAATCCCATCTGTTAAGTTAACTGCATTTGAAAAGCCTACTAACCAGAACATTACAAATAATACAAAGACAAATCCTAAATTGATTTCATGACCGAAAAATGAGATTGAAAATGGTAGTCCTTCAAAATGATAAACCATCAAAAAGATGATTCCACCTAAAATTTGACCCGCTAATTTTTGCCATGGTTTCAATCCCTCATTTTGCTTTTTCCACAATTTAATTGAATCATCCCAAAAACCAAGAAATCCATATAGAATTAAAATAAAGTCTAATATCAAAACATTTGGATTCAAACAATTAAACATCCAAGGAACAAGAATAGCGGTAAAAATAATTACAAAATTAAATACAAACCCGCCCATTGTAGGAGTTCCGGATTTTTTTTCATGCCATTTTGGTCCCTCTTCACGAATCATTTGTCCTTGATTTTTTCTATGTGCATAGTTGATAAAAAGCGGTAAAAATATCGCCGTTAAGATTAAACTCATAAAAAATGGAACTAGTAATTTCATAAATGTCATTTCTCAATCTCCTTGTCTATTGCAGTGCAATATTAACTTGTTGGTTTTTCTTTACTGCAGTATTTGCGGAAACGCTTTGTGACTTAACAAATCCTGAACCATCAAAATGTACTTTGATTCCAAGCATATTTGCAAGTGTAGTAACATCATTTCTTGACCATCCAGTCATATCTGGGATTGTCTCTGTACCATTAGTTACTAAAATAACTTTAGATCCTTTCATGATTGTTTGGCCTGCAGAAACTGATTGTTTATCAATTTTTACACCATTTCCACATACAATTACATTTGCATCAATTTTCTCTAGTTGTTTCTTCGCAGTTTCTACACTTAATCCTTTTACATTTGGTACTTCATTATTAGTAGCACCGGTTCCTTTAGTTGAATCATCATCTAATGTTTGTTTTAACATTGGATTAAAAATCGTTGCTAGCATTTTAGTAGCTGAGCCTTCGCTTCCAAAGGTTTGCGGTTGTTGCATTGTAACATATAAAATATATTTTGGATCGTTTAATGGTGCCATCCCTGCAACTGAGAAAATATAATTAGTTTCACCTGTCATATATCCTCCACCTTTTGGATTAGCAATTTGAGCTGTCCCCGTTTTTACTCCAACATTATATCCATCAATTTTATATGCTTGTCCTGTACCATTCTTATCAGTGATAACTTCACCCATCATTTCACGAACTTTTTTCGCCGTAGATGCAGTTACTGGATGACCAACTACTTTACGCTTAGATTTATATACTGTTTTTCCATTATTTGGATTAACAATTTTTTTAACTAATCTTGGCTGAACCATTGTACCATCATTAGCAATTGCAGTAAATCCTTGCATCATTTGCATTACTGTAACATCAATACTTTGACCATATGCCGTATTAGCTTGATCAATTGGATAGGTATATCCAATGTATCCTTTTGCTTCATTTCCTAATCCAGGAGCATCAACTGGTTTTAAAAAGCCAAATGCTTTTAAATATCTTAACCAACGTTTAGATCCCATTTGTTGTTCTAAATGGGCCATCCCTACATTTGATGAACGAATGAACGCTTGACGATAAGTGATTGTTCCCCATCCCGATCGATTCCAATCATATACATAAGCACCATCAATATTATATTTTCCTGAATCAAAAGTTGCATTTTCATTATATATACCACTATTAATTGCGGCTGCCATTGAAAAAATCTTCATGGCAGAACCTGGTTCATAAGTAGATTCTGTCAAATTATTTGTCCATGCAGAATTTAATCCTGTTTTAGTTTCCGGATTAAAGGTTGGCCGTTGACTTGCAGCAATAATTTCACCCGTTTTAGCGTTCATCAAGACCGCATTTATGTTTTTTGGATGATAAGCATTTTGAGCTTTTGTCAATAAAGTTTCAAGATAATTTTGTAAGTGACTATCTAAAGTTGTATAAATATTATCACCATTTTTTACTGGCCGAGCAACTGATTTTGTCCATGGTAATTTAGTTCCTACACTATCTGTTTTCTCACTTTTAACACCATTTTTACCTGAAAGTAACGAGTTATATTCTTTTTCCAATCCCATAATTCCCACTAATTTATCATTTTCATTTTCAGCAATTCCAATTAAGTGGGACGCAAATGTTCCATTAGGATAAAGGCGTGCTTGTGATGGAGTAAATTCAATTCCTGTAATATTGGCTTCTTGGATTCTTTTTTTTGTTTCCAATGAAATGTTTTTACCTGCAGATCCTAACTCAACTTGATATACATTTGAATTTTTAGGTGAAAGAATCTTTTTAACTTCCGAATAAGATGTTCCTAAGTTTTCACTAAGTACTTTAGCAGCCTTATTTTTATCTGAGTCTTTCAAGTAAGCCGGTTTACCATCATATGTACGTGCTTCTTTTGAAAGAACAACATAAACAGAGTAAGTCGTCGTATCCTCTGCCACTACTTGATTATTAGCATCATAAATTGTTCCACGTTTTGCTTTGATTTCTGTACGTTTAGCATACAACTGCTCTACTTTTTCTTTTAGGTTGACACCATCTGCCCGATGAAAAATGCCGACATAAAAAAAGCGGAGGATAATCAATACAAAAACACTAAGAACAATGAAAAAGACAACTTTTCCAAACTTTTTACTATCTTCTGTATTTTCTTTTATCTCGCGCTTATTTTGATTATTCATTATTTAGTTACATTCCTTGTATTTTGTTCATTCAATGACAATCCATCTTTTTTTGCAATTCCAGTTAAGCGACTTCGACTTGATAATTCGCTAACTTCTTGTTTAATATTAGAATTTTTGTTATTCAATGTTGTAATTTTAGTAGTTACATCTTGAAAATTACTTTGAGCAGTATTCAAATTAGTTGAGGATGCAATTGTTAAACAACCTAGCACTGTGATCCATCCTAAAGATGTACAAATCGCTAATCGTTCTCTTCTTTTGTACTTTCTTTTTTGAATTTCAAGTGCTGAAACTTGTTGATTATTTTTTTGTCTTTGTTCTGTTTGTTTAACAATTTTCCGTGCTGCTTGAGCCATTATTTATTCACAACCTTATCTATCCTATTTTTTTATTCTTTCAATTACACGTAACTTCGCAGAATGTGCCCGATGATTTGATTGAATTTCGGCATCTGTAGGTATAATTGGTTTTTTAGTAACCAATTTGTATTCAACCTGAAATTCATCTGGAATCACTGGTAATCCTGGTGGTAAGTCTTTAATTTGACTATTTTCTTTAAAAATATTTTTTACAAGTCGATCTTCCAATGATTGAAATGTGATCACACTAATCCTGCCATTTATCTTTAGCAAATCTAATGCATTTTCAAGTGATTCTTCTAAAGCTCCAAGCTCATCATTAACAGCAATTCTTAATGCTTGAAAAACTTTTTTAGCAGGGTGCCCGCCTTTACGACGTGCTTTTGCTGGAATTCCAGCTTTAATCAATTGAACTAATTGAGTAGTTGTTTCAATTGGTTCTTTTTGTCTTGCTTGCTCAATTTTTCGTGCAATTAATTTTGCAAAACGTTCTTCACCATATCTTGAAAAAATTCGTACAAGATCATTAAATGACCACTCATTAACGATTTCTTTCGCAGTCAATGATCGCGTTTGGTCCATGCGCATATCTAATTGTGCATCTAACTTATAACTAAAACCACGACTAGCAACATCAAACTGAGGTGATGATACTCCTAAATCATATACAATTCCATCAACAGCAGTTACCCCCCAATTATTTAAGGCCTGCTTAATATTACGAAAATTATTTTTAATTAAAACTAATTTTCCTTTGTCAATTTCAGTGGCTAATTGTTGTTGATTGTAATCAATTGCTGTTTGATCTTGATCAAATGAATATAATCTCCCACTATCATTTAATTGAGATAGTATTTTTTGGGTATGTCCACCACCACCAAGGGTACAATCAACATAAACGCCATTTGGCTTAATATTTAATTGTTCAACAGCTTCATTTAATAAAACTGTTATATGATTAAATGTTGTCATATGTACTCCTTAAAATTCAAAATCAATCATATTTTCAGCAATTTCATCAAAGTTTTCTTCCGCTTCATCTGTAAATGATTCCCACCGTTTTTCTGCCCAAATTTCAATTCGGTTTGAAACGCCAACAATCACACATTTTTTATCTAATGCAGCATGCTCACGAAGTGTTTTGGGAACATTAATTCTTCCCTGTTTATCAAAATCACTTTCCGTCGCAGCTGAATAAAAAAAACGAACAAATGAACGCGCATCGCGTTTATTTAAAGGTAATTTTTTAAGATTTTCTTCTAAAACTCGCCATTCACTCATTGGATATCCAAACAAACATCCATCCAACCCGCGCGTGATTACGAAATCACTTCCAAGTTGTTCACGAAATTTCGCTGGAATAATTAATCGACCTTTTGCATCGATTGAATGTTTGAATTCACCCATGAACACGAGCTTTCACCACCTTCCCAATTACCTCTATGAAACATCTTACCACATTCCCCCACTTTCAACCACCTAGTATTTAAGAAAAACCACTTTAAAAAGGTTAAATTTATATTACAAAATATTTTTACATTAAAAATACCGTCATATCAACAATTGTATTCTTATTATTAAGGATTTAAAGAGTGGGGATTAGGTGGGAAGTAAGCAAGATATTTGACAAATTATCTTAGTATAGTGGTTAAAAATCATAAAATGTGATCCCACGTGGCTAATAAAAGAGGCTGTGACTTACGCCACAGCCTCTTTCAACTTCAATTTTTCTAATTTAATATTTAAAAAATTGATAAAATTTTAAATATTAACAAAATGATATAAGTAGCAAATATTAATAAATCTGCTACTCGCCAAAACCGAATTAAAAATTTTTTATAAATAATCTGTCCTTCCAAGGTTGCATATAAAATTGTCATTGCTAATCCATATGCCGAAAGCGCACAAATTAAAAATGGAATAATTGATAATCCAATTAAATTTTGTGATAAAAAGTGAATTGCAACTAATAAAAATAAACTAAATATATCTAGCACTTTAAATCGTGGAAATTTTTTATATAATATTTTCTTATTCAAAAAAGATAATACGATCCACACTAATATTAAAATCAATAGTTGAATATACCATTCTTTTATCATCCAAAAACCTCATTCGCTTCAAAAATAACTCATTGTTTAATTATATAAGCTATTATGTAAATTTTCAATTTACCACCTTCCTCAAATTGACATTTACTGATTATAAAATGTATAGTAGTTTTGTATATTGAATTTAAAGGATGATTTATTGTGGCAAAGAAAAAGAAAGAAAAAAAATCAACATTTCAAAAGATCACTATGGTTGTTGTTTGGTTAATGCTTATTTTTACAATTGGAGCAGTTATTTTAGGTTCTGTAAGTGCATTTATGTAAAAAAATAAGAGGCAATACCTCTTATTTTTTTTGTAATTTCAATGCTTTTTCTAATGTTCTTTCAACTAAAACAATTTGCCCATCAATAATTGGCATATCATCAATTGGCTCGCGTTCTTGTGCTAATGACAACTCTGTACAACCTAAAATAACTACATCTGCATTCATTTCATTAAGCATTGTTGCCACAAGTCCATGGAATAACTGCCGATCAACATAATTATGTTCTTTAATGTCAGTATAAATCAATTCATTAACTTTTGCTTGAATACTGTCAGTTGGGCCGACATACTCATATCCGGCTTTTTTAATCTCATTTTCATATACATGATCAACAATCGTTCCGTGCGTTGCTAACAATCCAATTCTTTTTACATTAGGATATTTTTTACCAATTTCTTTGACCGCTTCACGTGGCATGTGCAAAATTGGAATATCTGTAAGTTTTTGCAAATCATCATAAAAATAATGAGCTGTATTACATGGTAATGTAAAAAAGTCTGGTTTCAGTGTTGCTTGTTGTTTAATATCTTCTGCTAAAGAAGGATAAGGACTTGGTTTAGTATTATCCAATAAATACGTTGTTCTATCTGGAACAGTTGCGTGATTTACTAAAATATAATTTAAGTAGTCCTGATCTTGATGAGCAACAATTCTTTTATTTAATTGATGGATATAACTTTCTGTTGCCATTGTTCCCATGCCACCAATAATTGTAAAAAAGTTTTTCATTAAACTCATCCTTTGTTTTCATTAAAGTAACGCTTAAAGTTCTTTTTATAGTTATGTTCCATCCATTTTAATAATGCCCAGCGTTTTGGATTCATATCTTTATCATAACGATATGTCATCCCATAGCGTTTATGATCAATTAAATCCAAGGCCCGTTCTTTATCACCATTTTGGCGAGCATATTTCTTAAATACGCTCACTGGAACACCTAACCATAACTGGTGCTTATTAGCATCTTTATTACCATAAACCGTTGGTGCATCTTTTAATTCATGTGTAACATAATCTTTCACAACCCAAGAAGCTAAATTGTAACCATTTAAAGTTACAAAGAAACTACTTCTTCCTTGACGTAAATTAATTTCAAAAAGTTTATAAGTATTATCACGTGAATCATACTTCATGTCAAAATTAGCATAACCCGTAAATTTAATTTCTTCTAAAAACTTTTGGAATCGTTGGTAAATATCTTTATTGTATTCCGGCAAAATCGCAACATAATTTCCAATTGCTGCTGGAGATGGATCTTCTAGTAATGGATGTCCCAAACACATCATTTTTACATGGTGATCTTGATCAACATATGCATTTAAAACACGCATATTACTATCATCACCTGGAATAAAGTCTTGCAAAATAAAATCAGACTGATATCCATTTGTATATGCTTGTTGTAAAATTTTATCTAATTCTGGACGCGATTTAATTCGATAAGCTTTTTTACGTCCTTCAAAATGAATATCTACCCATTCTACACTGTTCGATGGTTTTAATGCCACAGGATAATCAAAGGGTTGTTCAATTGGATCTTTACTTTCCCACATTTCCTTTGTAATTACCTTAGTTTTAGGATATGGTAAATCATATTGATCACAAATTTTATAAAATGATTCTTTTTTGTTTAACTTACTTAAAAGATCATAATCAATGTATGGACAAATAAAGACATCTGAAAGCTCATCTTTATGTTTAGAAATTAACTCTGCATAACCATCGCCACATCCAATTAAAATAACTGGTTCTTCGTGGCCTTTATATCTTTCCTTAATTTTCAGCATATTTTCAATCCAAGTTGGATCATCTGAAAAACCATCAATTAATTCAAGATCAACAATCTTAGTAAAGCGTGTAGGCGCTAAGGGTTGCTCAGCAAACGCCTTTACAGGCTTATTGGTTAATTCATAAAATGAACGCGCCATTCCGTAAACATTAAAATCGCTTCCTAATAAAACTGGTGTAAAATTTGGTAACTTATTATTCATCTTCTAATCCTTCCACAATTTTTTTTGCAACATTTAAATCATTTGGATATGGAGTATCAACTCCATTAATTTTTTGATACTTGTCTTCACCTTTTCCTGCTAAAACAACTACATCAGAAGGTTTACTCATCATAATTGCTTTTTTTATTGCTTTTTGGCGATCAAGTTCAAATTCAACTTTAACTTTAGTGTGATCAATGTGTTGATCAATTTCTTTTGCAATTTTCATTGGATCTTCAAAGCCCGGATCATCACTTGTTAAAATTGCAATATCAGCTCCCTCACTTAAAGCTTTGCCAAAGCCTTCTCGCCGAGAAACTCCCTTATTTCCAGTTGATCCTACAACTACAATCAACCGCTTTACTTTTGTTTGTGCTTTTAAAAATTCTAATAATGCATGCAAACTTGCATAGTTATGTGCATAGTCAATGTAAATTAATCCATGTTTTTTAGTATGCACCATTTCCATTCTACCAGCAACTTTAACAGTTTCTAATCCAACTTGAGCATTTTCCTTAGTTGCCTTGGCTAAAAGTGATGAAATAATTGCTGCTGCGGCATTGCCTTCATTATAATCTCCTGGAATGGTAATTGTATAATTATCTTCTAAATTCAGTTTTTTCGCTTTATTAGTTAAAGCCACTAACTTAAACTGATTACTAATCAAAGTTTCTTCAATATTTTCAACTTTAATATCAATAGTATTGCCATCTGGTAATTGTTTTTTATTTAAATGAGTATAAGTATATAAAGCTGAACTTTCCACATCTGATTTAGCAGCATAGTATACTTCTTCAAAATAGTTTGTATCTGCATTTAATAAACAAATTTTAGAGTTAGCAAATAATTGTTTTTTACAAAAAAGATAATCTTCAAAAGTGGGATGCTCATTTTCGCCAACATGATCAGGTGAAATATTTAAGAAAATTCCAACATCAAAAGTCAAACCAAATACCCGACTTTTTTTATATGCTTGAGAAGAAACTTCCATTACCAAATGAGTCATTCCATTATCAATGGCCGCACGCATATCATGATATAAATCAAGTGATTCTGGCGTTGTTAAGTTAGATTTAAAAGTATCTTCAGCTTTGGGACCAATTACTCGATCAACTGTAGAAAATAAAGCAGTACGGTGTTGGAGTGCTTGGTCTAAAATTCCTTTAGTAAAGTATGCACTTGTAGTTTTTCCTTTAGTTCCAGTGATTCCGATAATAAACAATTCATTTTGTGGATATTTATAATACGCTGCGCTTAATAAAGCCATTGCTTTTTGTACATCTGAAACAATTAAATATGCCACCTTTGAATTAGTTTCATATTTTGTTTCCGCAATATATCCGGTTGCACCATTTTGAAGTGCATTTATTAAATACTCTTCTTTGAAATTTCCCTTACAAAAAAATAAAGTATTAGCTTTTACTTTTCTGGAATCATATGCAATTTCATCAAAAGATTCTTGATTACCATTAAATGATTCTTTTAGTAAATTATGCTCTTCTAAAATGATTTTTGCTTCTTCTAAACAAAGCGCCATTCTCTCCACCTTCACTTAACATAGACTTCTTCATATTATTATTTCATATTTTAAAACGAAAATAAACCGAATGGACTTAATTAATTAAAATAATTCCACTCGGTTTATTTTTTAATCTAATGATTGTGTATATTGAACTTTATCAATTGTGTCTGCATTTGTATCTTCTGGGAAATATACTTGGTACCATAAAATAAAAGTATAAATTGTGAAAATCTTTTGCATACTTGATTTCCCATTAATATGTTCTTGAAGTACATCTAATAAGGCATCTGTATCAAAGAATTTCTTTGCCACATCAGAAGTAAATGCATCTTCAATTCGTTTTCTAAACTTATCTTCTTTAATCCATGAAGCAATTGGAGATGGGAATCCTAGTTTTTCCTTCTTGGCAACTCGATCTGGTAATTCAGATTCAGCTGCTTTTCTAAAGGAAACCTTAGTTTCATCTCCTTTAATCCGCGTATTGATTGGCATCGTTGACGCAAACTCAGCTACTTTTTTATCAACTAATGGCGTACGCACTTCAAGTGAGTTAGCCATACTCATCCGATCTGCTTTATGTAAAATGTCGTATGGAAGCCATGTATTAATATCAAAGTATTGTTCTTGAGTCATTTCATCTTTATTAGCAACTTCATCAAAAATATGCTTTGTGTATGTTCCTGTGTCTAAATTAAGACTTTTATCTTTTAAAATCTTATTACGTTCATCATAATTATAAACGTAATTTACTCGATAATAACGTTCATACAACGGTTGTGCTCCACGTTCTAAAAAACGTTTTCCATGGAAACGTGGTAAACCAGAAACAGCTTTAGCCATTGCATTTCTTAAGAAATGTGGAACGGCTTTTTGATATTTTTCAAATGGACGTGCTTCTAAGTAAGTATTATATCCACCAAAGAATTCGTCTGCTCCCTCACCTGATAAAGCAACTTTAACATGTTTACTAGTTTCTTTAGATAAATAGTAAAGTTGCATTGCAGAAGGATTAGATAATGGTTCATCCATGTAATACATAATTGTTGGCAAGATATCAAAGTAATCATTACCATCCATTGTAATCCGTGTATTTTTTTGACCAATTTCATTTGCAAAACGCGTTGACCAGTCTAATTCACTATACTTAGAATTATTAAATCCAAGAGAAAATGATTGCACTGGTTTAATTTTAGCAGCTTCATTTAATACAAAACTAGAATCAACTCCACTTGATAAGAAACTTCCAACCTCAACGTCAGCTACCATGTGAGCCTTAACTGATTCATCAACAATTCCCTTAATTTTTTCGGCATCTTGATCAATCGTTTGATTTTTATCAATGTGATCATAGTTAAATTTATAATATTGATAAATTTCAGTATTACCATCTCGATGAATAAAGTATTGACCTGGTAATAATTTATATACATGTTTAAACATTGTATCTTTTGATGGAATAAATTCAAAACTTAAGTGAACTGGCAAAAGTTTTTCATTAAACTCTTTAACAAATTTTGGATGATCTAAAAATGTTTTAATTTCCGATCCCCATAAAAATGCTTTTCCATCATCATAGTAATATAATGGCTTAATTCCAAAGTGGTCACGTGCACCAAAAATTTCATTTTTTTCTTGATCATAAATTACGAATGCATACATTCCACGTAACTTATCAAGTAACTTTGCTCCCCATGCATCATACCCATGAAGTAGTATTTCGGAATCAACATCTGTCTTAAATTCATATCCTAATTTAATTAATTCTTCACGAATTTCCTTATAATTATAAATTTCACCATTAAATGTTAATACTTTAGTTTGTTGAGGATTAATCATTGGTTGACGTCCATGGTCCAAATCAATGATTGATAATCTTCTAAATCCCATTGCAACATTTTCATCTGTAAAATATCCATAATCATCTGGACCACGATGTTTAATTCGATTAGCCATATGAACGATTGTATCTTCTGGAATATCTGTTTGGTTCACATATCCAACAAATCCGCACATATATAAACACCCTTTCTTAGTTAATTTCTATATCAATTTACTTCACTAGCACTTATCATTGTATCATACTTCAAACTTCGAAAAAATTATTTGTTCAAATATTGTTCAAAAAATCGTCCAACTTTTCGCTTATATTCTTCATAATGATTTCTCAAGGAATGTGCATGATCTGTATTTTTAGTTATCCAAATTTTCTTAGGTGCATTTGTTGCATTATAGTTTTGATAAACCATATTTGTTTTAACAAATGTATCACTATCACCATGAATAAAGAAAATTGGTAATTTATTTTTTTTCAGTTGGTTTAAAGTATTTGCATCTTTAAAATTATATCCTATTAAAGGCTGTGCCAAATATGAACCGACTTGCAAAATTGGAGTTGCAGGTAAATGGTAATCATCAGTAATTACATTATCAAATTCTTGATAAACACTACTAAAACCGCAGTCTTCAACAATGCATTTAACTTGTGGTGGTAATTTTTCACCGCTTACATTCATTACTGTTGCTCCACCCATACTTACACCAAACAACCCAATTTTCACATTGGAACCTTCACGCTTAACAACTTGATGAATCCATTTAACATAGTCTAATCGATCAAGCCAACCAAAGGTCATATATTTACCATCTGATTTTCCACTTCCGCGATCATCAGGTGCAAGGACATTATATCCTAACTCATGAAACATTTTAATATAAGGTGCCATAATTTGAGAATTCTCACGCCATCCATGTGCAACTACAATTGTCTTATTGGTCTTTTGTGCCGCTGGAACATAAATAGCAACCAACTTGATTTTATCATTTCTAGCAGCTGTTTCATGCCAAGTTTGCTTTTTTGTTTTGTCTAACCATTCAATCGCTTGACGAGTTGGCTTATCAATTTTTTTAGTTGTACGTCCAAAGCCATAGCTAATAAATCCATAGCATACTGCTAAAAATGCAACAATTAAAATAATGGCTATACTTATTAGTATTTTAGGCCATAGTTTACGCTTTTTCTTTTCTTTTTTTGTCATTTTCTCTTCCCTGTTCTCTCTTATAGTAAAATAAAAAAGGTGACAAATGCTTTAAGATGGCAAGTTTTGTTTTCATAAACCGCGATATAAAGCCTGTCACACTAAAAAATTATTTTTTCTTAAACCAATCTCCAATTTTTTGGAAAAAGTTCCGTTGTTGTTGTTCTTTTAATGACATTAATGGCACCGTTTCTCCTTCTAATCGCCGTGCGATATTACGGTATCCTTGTCCGGCCATGCTTTTATCATCAAGCACAACTGGTTCGCCTTTATTAGACGAACTAATTACGTCTTCATCATCAAAAACAATTCCTAAAAGTTTAATTGATAAGTGATGAGTAATTTCATCAACATCCATCATATCTCCGTCATTAACCATATGCTTCTTAATGCGATTAATTACAAGCATTGGAGGTTCTTTTAAGTCTTGTTGTTCAAGTAATCCAACTACCCGATCTGCATCGCGTACCGATGAAATTTCAGGAGTTGAAACCACAATTGCTTGATCAGCACCAGCAACAGCATTCATAAAACCTTGTTCAATTCCAGCTGGACAATCAAGTAAAATATAGTCAAAATCTGGACGTAACTGCTCAACAATTTCTTTAACTTCTGCGGGTTCAAGTGCGCTTTTATCAGTATTTTGGGCAGCTGGCAATAAATAAAGTTTATCATCAAAACGTTTATCTTTAATTAATGCTTGGTGTAATTTGGCACGTCCATTAGCAACGTCTACAATATCATAAATAATTCGATTATCAAGTCCTAAAACAACATCTAAATTACGTAACCCGATATCTAAATCAATTAAACAAACTTTTTTATCCATCAACGCCAAAGCTGTTCCTAAATTAGCTGAAGTTGTGGTTTTACCAACACCACCCTTACCAGATGTGATCACAATTGATTTTCCCATAATTAAAGTCCTCCAATTTTAGCATAAATCTTTGGCCGTAATTTTTTTAATTCCTCTAATTTTAAATATGAAATCTTATGTAAATCATTTACATAAACTACGGGCTCAAAAGAATCTTTGCGATTATCATCATCAAAAATTGTTACTAAATCTGCAATTCTCACTTGTTGTGCAGCACTAATATTACCTACAATTACGGCACTTTCATTATCAGGATAACCCGCTGAAACGATTCCTTCAACATTCCCTAATAAATAAACATTTCCAGTCGCTTGCAATATTCCGCCTTCATGTATTATTCCAGTAAATAATACATCACCTTCAATTGTTCTTACTTGACCGTTACGAATAATATCAGCATTTAAATGAATTGTATTTTTTTCAATTAAATTAATTGCCTCATCTTTTTCAATTACATCGGATTTTATTTTATGAATTGAAAATAATGGATAGTCTGTAAATGTATCCTCAATTTTTTTACGTTGATCTGCAGATAACAAACGTAATCTTGTTTTAATGCTAAATTCAACTTTTTCTGCATCAAATTTTGAATTATCCTTATATAGTTTTGCAAGTAACTCTTTTAAGTCAACTAATATTTGTTCAAAACTTGCATCACTGTGCAATACTAACTCGTATCCGTCTTTGTGACCTTTTAAAGAAATTGCTTCACTTGGCACTAAAAGTTCCACCTTTCTATGAATACTTTAGAAATAATTTTTTCAATGGATAATACAAAATTACAAATAATGCTAAGTTAACCGCTAATGTTGGACCAAGAGTGCGTCCAATAAATGTTGTTGTTGAAACTGAGGTTAAACCAATTAAAAGATTCATTGCATATCCCATTGTCGTTAAAATTGTGATATCAATTAAATAAATTAATAAGAGAACAACAAATGATGGCTCAAAAAATTGAACAATCCATCTAGTTATATATACCATTAAAGGTAATAAAAGAATATAAATACCTAAAATTCCAGTATAATACATATCATATATAAAACCGGCAAAGATTACCCATGGAATCATATGCTCCACTTCACCAAAACAAATTGCCATAAAGATCCATAATAAAACCGAACGACATTCAGCAAACGACGTTGGGGTAATCATCCAACTTGAACATACATGGGTTAATGTTCCATCCAAAAAAACTGCAATAAAAAGTCCAATTGGAAAAATATATCTCATTTTTGGAATTCGCATGATGCACCTCTAATCTTGCCGTTTAGCAACTGTAACTACATTTAAATTAGTCATATCTGCTGCAGGTTTAATGTAAATTTTTGTAGGAAGTCCATTCCCTTGATTAACTACTTTTTGGACCGTTCCGACAAATAATCCTTTTGGTGTAGTTCCACCTAACCCAGAAGTAATTACTTTAGTTCCACTTTTAACTTTTTCTTTTGATGTAATTTGTCCCATAATTAACAAATTTGTATCTGTATTATATCCAGTGATTAATCCATTAACCGTCTGTCCATCATCATCAATTAATTGTACCGCAAAACGATCATCTGAATCATCTTGAGTAGTAAGTAGTTCTACCTTACTATTATTTTTATTAACTTCTGAAACTCGTCCGATAATTCCCTTATCTGACATCACAGCTGATCCTTTAGTAATTCCCGCATTAGATCCTTTGCTAATTACAATTTGATTTTGCCAAGTTGAAGGTGCCCGCGAAATTACGTAAGCTGAGATCTTTTCATATGATGTTAAACTTTTGTTTAAAGAAAGTTGTTGTTTTAACTGTTTATTTTCTTGCTTTAAAGTTTCATTTTCAACCTGTAATGCATTCATATCATCAACTTTCTTCTTTAATTGGGCATTTTCTTGATATGTATCAACTAAATTGGAAACTGAATTTCCAATTTTAGCCACTCCTTCAATGGGAGCATTTACAACTTCATCCACTACTGCAGCGGCACTATTACCAAAATTTTGAATAAAAGATGGAGTTGCCCGATCATTTCGGACAAAAATCGAAAATGCAACCAATAAGAATGCAATAATTAATGATACTAATGTAATTACAAGTTTCTTATTGAAAAAAGGTTTTTGCATCTATAATCCTCCTCAAAATAAAAATCGTATCAGATTTTAACCGGCGAATCCAAACTTCCAACCACTTAAAATGATACGATTTTCACCGTCAGTGCTATTTCATTACGTCGATGTTCTTTAATGATTCTCCTGTTCCAATTGCAACACAATCAAGTGGTTCTGAGGCAACAAACACTGGCACTTTAGTTGCTTCTGAAATAACTTCTGGTAAATGTCTTAATTGTGCTCCGCCACCAGTAAGAACAATTCCATGATCAATAACATCTGCCGCAATTTCTGGAGAAGTTTCTTCTAATGTCTCCTTAATAGCAGTGATAATTGCTTGAACGACTTCTTGAATCGCTTTTGCAACATCTTCTGACTTAATTTCAACTGTTTGCGGAAGACCAGATACTAAATCGCGTCCCCGTACACTTTGACTTTCTAAGTTTTTCGCTTCTTCAATACTTGCAGAAGCAACATCAATTTTTAATTGTTCAGCAGTCCGTTCCCCAATCAATAAATTATAATGTGAGCGAACATAAGCAATGATTGCTTCATCAATGCGATCACCAGCCATTCGAATAGAACGACTAGAAACAATTCCTCCAAGAGAAATTGTCGCAACATCAGTTGTTCCGCCACCAATATCAACAACCATACTTCCGGTTGGATCCATCACTGGTAACCCTGCACCAATTGCAGCAGCAAATGGTTCTTCAATTACATATGCATCCTTAGCACCAGCAACTTTAGTTGCATCAATTACTGCTCTTTTTTCAACTTCAGTAACACCACTTGGAACACAGACCATTACATCTGGCTTTCCTGAATGAGGTTCAATTGATTTTTCAATATAATATTTCATCATTGAAACCGTGGTATCATAATCTGCAATAACCCCATCTTTCATTGGGCGAATTGCAACAATACTTGCTGGTGTTCTTCCAATCATTGCGCGTGCTTCTGATCCTACAGAAACAATTTCATCTGTTTTTGTATTTTTAGCAACAACAGATGGTTCTCTTAAAACAATGCCTTTTCCTTCTGAATAGACAATTGTGTTGGCTGTTCCAAGATCTATTCCTATATTTTTTGCACCAAATCCGAACACTCTTTCTCATCCCTTCATCCGAATCAATAAACATAAATTCCATTAATTTTTACATTTAGTAAAATTATACCACAGTTAAAACCAATGCTAAATAATAAAATTACTCAAATTAATTAATCATTGATTGGCATAACTTCAACTGCCTGCATCCCTTTTTTGCCTTCAATTTCAACAAACTGAACTCGTTGATTTTGATCAAGTGTTTTATATCCTGCAGACGTAATGGCTGAAAAATGAACAAATAAATCTTGTTTGCCATCATCAGGGATAATAAAACCAAAGCCTTTCTTCTTATCAAACTGGTGAACAGTCCCTTTTAACATTGTAGCCCTTCTTTCCTTATGCTAGAAAATTTTATCATAGTCGATTTTTTTTAACAAGAACAACCCTACTTAACTTTGATCAACTTTGTTAGATATGATTTGAAACAATTCAATATTGTTTACATTATCTATTTATCAAATCAGATGATATAATGCAAATGATTAAATATTAAGGAGGGATTTGCTACGGAAAGCATGATTTTTACTATTATTATCGCATTTTTATCTGCACTTATTCAAATTACTGGGGGTTTTGGTTTTGGTTCATTATTTGTTCCTTTTGTTGCCTTACTAATTCCCTATAAGGATGCCACAATGATTTCAGTTTTAACATGTATGTTTTTACAAATCACTGTGGTCATTCGTTACTTTAAAAAAATTCAATGGGATTCAATTATTGTTCCTGCACTTGTTTCATTTATTACCACTAGTATTGGGGTACACTTAATGGTTAGTTTTTCATCTAGTACAATGGCAATTTTACTGGGAATATTTTTATGGATTTTAGCACTATATTTAATTTTTATTTCTCCAAGGGTTCACTTATCAAAAAATATTCCAACTAAAGTAGCGGTTGGTGCATTAAGTGGTTTTACTGGAGGAATGTTTGCAGTTGGCGGACCTCCAATGGTTGCATATTATAATTCTGTTATTGATGATTCAATTACCTACCAAGCAACGATTCAAACATATTTTTTCATTACTTCAATTGTGATTTTGATTAATGATTTAATGTATACCAAGTTTACCGTTAAACTTGCAAGTCTTTCAGTTGCTTCGGTTTTTGGTTGCTTAATAGGAACATTCATTGGTACTAAAATTTTAAACAAAATTTCAATGACTACTGTAAGAAAAATTGCATATACCGTAATGATTCTTGCAGGAACATATAATTTAATTAAAGGATTTATTCAAATTAATCGATTCTCACGAAAACTATAGTAACTGTTTCGTCCAATTACAAGATGATCAAGTAGTTCTATTCCTAAAAGATCACCTGCCTCGGCTAAACATATAGTTAACTTTTTATCATTATCGGAAGGCTCAATATTACCACTTGGATGATTATGTGCAACAATAATTTTAGCTGCGCTATGTTGGATTGCTACTTTAAAAATCTCACGGGGATGAACCGTTGCTTGGTTTAAAGTTCCTTTGAAAATATCTTTTTCATAAATCACTTGATTTTTAGTATCTAAGTATAAGGCATATAAAACTTCTTGCTTATATAATCTAAGTTTACCTTCAAGATATTCGCCTGCTACTTGACTAGAACAAATTTGACCTAAAATTAAAGGAAGTCCTTGATGACAACGTTTAGCAAATTCGCATAAAGCAAGCATTTTATTAGCCTTACTTTGAAATTTAAAATATCGTTGCCAATCAAGTAATGAAAGATCAAGCATTTGATGATATCCTTGATTTTCATTAAAAAAGCGGTCTGTGATTTCCTTTGCACGTTGCAAAGAACTAAACTGATTAATAATATAAAAAAATAGTTCACGATCACTTAATTTTTCTGGACCGTATTTTTGAATGATTTTTTCAAAATATTCATTTTTTAATTGATTATTAAATGCCATAAAAATCCCTCCAATTTATATATACGCAAATTGGAGGAATTTTTTTATTTTTCAATAAATTTAATTACTTCATTAAGGTCATTTTTAATCGCTAATGTATGCTTCTTTTCAAATTCTGTAGGTTGAATGTAATCAGGAACCATAATAACTGGAATTTGTGCTTTATTTGCCGCCTGAATTCCATGAAGAGAATCTTCAATAATAATCGTTTGCTCTTTATTTGGCTTTTCTGCCATTTCCCATGCCTTTAAGAAAATATCAGGAGCAGGTTTTGCTTGTTTAACATCATTCGCAGAAACAATAAAATCGAAGTGATTTTCAAAATGATTTTCTTTCAAGTAAAAATCAATGTCTTGACGATAGTTACTTGACGCTAGTCCATACGTAATTTGATGTTCTTCTAAATACTGAGCTAAATCTAAAAAACCAGGTTTAAATTTAAGTAATCCCTCTTTTACTGCTGGAATAATTTCTTGACGACTTAATTTCATAAACTCCTTAATCTTTTGGGCATCACCATAATCTTTAACCATCGTTTGATACATTAAATCATAACCACTACCAATAAATTGTTTATAGTAGTCAAAGGTAAATTTCATATTTAATTTTTCTGCTGCTTTTTGATCTGCTGCAAAATACATTTTTTCAGAATCAAAAACAACTCCGTCCATATCAAAAATAACTGTAGTTATATTCATTAATCTTCCTCCTGTGTTGTGAAATAGCTTCTTACTTCAGAAATAAAGTAAAGTGATCCCGCAAATAATATCATATCATTTGAATCCATCTTTTGAACCGTTTGGACTAAAACATTTTGCCATTGATCATTGATATTTACTTGAGGAAATTTAGCATGTATTTCTTTTAAATCTGCAATTGGTCGGGGACTATTAAATTTTGTCAAAGTCACTTCAACATTTTTTAACGATAATAACTTACTAATCATTTCATCTGGCTGTTTGTCTGCTAAAATCGATAGGATTATGTAAATTTTGTGCTTTTTAAATCGTTGTTGAAGTAATGTTACTAATTGATCCATTGCTTGGATATTGTGAGCTCCATCAAGCACAATTAATGGAGATTCATTAACTTTTTCAAATCTCCCAGGCCAGTTAGTTTTTTGTAAAGCGCGGTTAATTTCATTTTTTTGAAACTCCCATCCTTCACGTGCTCCTAATTCAAGTACTGCAGTTAAAGCAAGTGCAGCATTTGAAATTTGATAATCTCCCATTAAACTCAGCTCTAGTTTATTAAAACAATAATCTTTAAATCGATATTTAAAACATTCACCCCATTTTGAAGTTTGTTGTTTTTGAACTTGAATTTCATGATTAATTTGAAAAACGGGGGCTTGCATTGCTTGAGCTGTTTGCATAATTTCTGCATTAGCCGTTTTATCATCAATTTGACCAACAATCACTGGCACTTCATCTTTAATAATCCCAGCTTTATTACGTGCAACATCTTTTATGGTTGGTCCTAAATATTTTAAATGATCAGTTCCAACATTAGTAATCACCGTTACTAGTGGTGAAATTATATTAGTAGAATCATACGTTCCACCTAAGCCCACTTCAATTACTGCATAATCAACCTTTTCTTCGGCAAAATACTCAAACATAATTGCTGTATCAATCTCAAATTCAGTTGGACCGCCCCCGTGATTTTCCCAGTCTTGATCCATTTGCGCTACAATTGGTTTAATTTTTGCAACTAATTTAACCAGTTTTTCATCTGAAATCATTTCACCATTTATACAAATCCGATCATTAAATTTAATAATAAATGGAGATGTAAAAGTGCCAACTTTAAAACCTTTTTCCATTAATAACTGACGAGTAAAGGCTGTTGTTGAGCCCTTCCCATTGGTTCCTGTAATATGAATCATTTTTAATTTTTTTTGAGGATTTCCTAGCCGTTCACAAAAATCGCGCATCCGTTCAAGTGTTGGAATTTTTTTAAATTGAGTTCTTCCATGAATAAAAGCTAGTGCTGCTTGATAATCTAAATTTTCCACTTTTATCTTTTCCTTCTTTAAGTCAAGTTGATAATTCTCCTTTATTTTAAAAAAAGAAGATTGCATTTGCAATCTTCTTAAATTCAATTTAACTAATCATCTAGTGCGTCTAATTCTTCTTGCAGTTCATTAATTCGATTATTTGTAGCTGCAAGTTTTTCTTTATATCCTACTAATTTTTCGCGTTCTTTATTAACAACAGCTTCAGGAGCATTTTGTACAAATTTTTCATTGCCAAGTTTCTTTTCGCTCCGAATAACTTCTTGTTCAAGTTTTTCAGCTTCAAGTTGAAGACGCTTGATTTCTTCATTCAAATCAATCAAATCAGCAAGTGGTAAGTATACTTCTGCTCCGGTAATAACTGATGTCATTGCTAATTTGGGTGTTTCTACATCTGCACTGATTTCAAGATGTTTGGGATGACAGAAACGTTCAATGTAATCCTTGTTATCCTCAAAGATTTGTCTAGTTTCATCATCTTTTGTCTTAATTAAAATGTCAATTGCCGATGACATTGGTGCATTTACTTCTGAACGACTATTTCGTACGGATTTAATCAATTCGATTAAATTTTCCATTTGTCGTTTAGCATTATCATCTTCAAATTCAACATGTTCTTCTGGATATTTAGCTACTACCAATGATTTACCTTCATGTGGCATTGATAACCAAATTTTTTCAGTTACAAATGGAATTACTGGGTGTAATAAGCGCAATGTTTGATCTAATACATAGCATAAAATTGCTTGCGTATTCTTTTTAAGTTTTTGATTTGAACCAGCAAGATTTTCTTTGGCCATTTCAATATACCAATCACAAAAATCATTCCAAATAAAGTTATATAGTGCTCGTCCAGCTTCACCAAATTCAAATGTATCAAAGAAGTGGGTTACATCTTTAACAGTGTCATTTAAACGGCTAATAATCCATTTATCAGCTAATTGCCATTCTTCTTTTGCAGGCAATTGAGCTTTAGTATCTTCATCTAAATTCATGATCACAAAACGACTTGCGTTCCAGATCTTATTAATGAAGTTCCAAGCACCATCCATTTTCTGATATGAAAAACGAATATCTTGACCAGGAGTCGAACCAGTTGTTAAGAACCAACGTAATGCATCCGTTCCGTATTTATCAATCACATCCATTGGATCGATTCCATTTCCAAGTGATTTGCTCATTTTTCTGCCTTGTTCATCACGAATTAATCCGTGTAATACAACATTTTTAAATGGAGCTTCACCAGTAAATTCTAAACTTTGGAAGATCATTCGTGACACCCAGAAGAAAATAATGTCATATCCCGTTACTAATGTGCTTGTTGGGAAGTAACGCTTAAAATCTGGTGCTTCAGTATCTGGCCAACCCATTGTTGAAAACGGCCATAAAGCACTACTAAACCATGTATCCAATACATCTGGATCTTGTTCCCAGTTTTCTTCATCTTGAGGTGCTTCCATTCCAACATAAGTTTCACCAGTTTTTTTGTTGTACCATGCCGGAATACGATGTCCCCACCAAAGTTGCCGTGAAATTACCCAATCATGAACATTTTCCATCCATTGATTCCAAGTATGTTCAAAACGTTTTGGCACAAAGTTAACAGCATCTCCATCTTTTTGGTTCTTCAAAGCTAATTCAGCTAATGGCTGCATTTTAACAAACCATTGAGTTGATAAACGTGATTCTACTTGTACGCCTGTTCTTTCAGAATGGCCAACACTATGAACAATTGGTTCAATTCTTAACATATAGCCTTCTTCTTCTAAATCACTCACAATTGCTTTGCGTGCTTCAAAACGATCCATACCTTCATACTTACCAGCATTAGCATTCATCGTAGCATCTTCATTCATTGTATTGATTCTCTTTAAGTCATGGCGATTACCAACTTTAAAGTCATTAGGGTCATGTGCTGGGGTAATTTTTACCATTCCCGTACCAAATTCTGGATCAACATATTGATCAGCAATAATTGGGATGTGGCGTCCTTGAAGTGGAAGGATCACTTCTTTTCCTACCAATTCTTTATAGCGTTCGTCACTTGGATTAACCGCAACGGCAACATCGCCAAACATTGTTTCTGGACGAGTAGTTGCAATTTCAATATAATTTTTACCATTAAAAGTGAATTCTGGATCAACAAATGGGTATTTTACATGGTAAAATGCTCCTTCATCATCTTGATGAATAACTTCAATATCTGATAAAGCTGTTCGTGCCTGTGGATCCCAATTAATGATGTATTCTCCACGATAAATTAAGCCTTTATTGTATAAATCAACAAAAACTTTCCGTACAGCTTTAGACAAACCTTCATCCAAAGTAAAGCGTTCCCGATCGTAATCAACTGAAATACCTAACTTTTCCCATTGTTGATGAATAATATCACTATATTCATGAACCCAATCCCATACTTTTTCAATAAATTTTTCTCGGCCTAAGTCATAACGACTCACACCTTCTTCACGTAATTGAGCTTCAACTTTAGCTTGAGTAGCAATTCCAGCATGGTCAGTTCCTGGAATCCATAATGTATCATATCCTTGCATTCGCTTTTGTCGAATTAACATATCTTGTAAGGTATTGTCCCAAGCATGCCCTAAGTGTAATTTTCCCGTAACATTTGGTGGTGGAATTACAATTGAATATGGTTTAGCTTTTTTATCACCATTTGGCTTAAACAAACCTTCTTCAACCCATTGTTGATACCGACCAGGTTCAACTTGTTTGGGATCATACTTTGTTGACATATCAACTTCTCGCATTAAAAACATCCTTTCTTTCGTTTACAAGAGACTCGGTGAGAATAAAAAAAGCACCGTCATCCAAATTAGGACGACAGTGCCGTGGTACCACCTAAATTGAAAATAAACTCATTTATTTCCCGCTTAGCTGCTTACAATAACGAACTTACAGTAGTCCGGTTATTCCTAATCCGTTCAGAATAACAGCTCCCAAGCTACTAGATTAAAATATTTTTTAAATCTTCTCAGTTACCGATCTTTCCTGTAAAAAATAAATTTTAATCCACTCTTGTTCATCACCTATATTGTTTATTCTAGCTTGAAGAAATATTTTCGTCAAGATTGAGATTAAAGAAGCTCAGCAAAATCAGCTTGATTAGAATTCATAAATTCATCAGATGATTTAATTTCTGTAATTTGAATTCCTTCCAATGCTCGTTGCATTAATCCTTCAACATCTAAACGTTCTTCATACATTCTTGCCTTGTCAATTCTTGGCTTAGTTTTAGGAGCTGGAGGTGCAA
Source organism: Ligilactobacillus sp. LYQ135 (assembly GCF_053711055.1). Taxonomy (NCBI): domain Bacteria; kingdom Bacillati; phylum Bacillota; class Bacilli; order Lactobacillales; family Lactobacillaceae; genus Ligilactobacillus; species Ligilactobacillus sp. LYQ135. The sequence continues at coordinate 192,108 of NZ_JBSJYT010000002.1, forward strand.
AAATAGTACAACAATCTTCAAATGGTTGAATTGATAAATCAAATGTATCAATTTTTTGAGCAATTTCAATGATTTCATTTTTATCCATTGAAAGTACTGGACGTAATACTGGCATAGTAGTTACGTCATTGATTGCTGCCATACTTTCAAGTGTTTGTGAGGCTACTTGTCCTAAAGCTTCTCCATTAAAAATCGCAAGTCCTTTGCGTTTATGAGCAATTGCTTCGGATAAACGCAACATAAATCTGCGTTGAAGTGTCATTAAATAACCTTCTGGAACAGAATGTTTGATTGTTTCTTGAATTTCTGTAAATGGAACTTGAATAAATTTAATTGTTCCTACATATGGAGTTAATTTAGCTGTTAATTGTTTGGCTTTATTTAATGCTTGTTCACTTGTGTATGGTGGACTAAAGAAATGCACCATTTCAATTGCAACGCCACGTTTCATTGCCAAATATCCGGCAACTGGAGAATCAATTCCCCCAGAAAGCATCAACATTGCTTTACCAGCAGTTCCTACTGGCAAGCCACCAGCGCCTTGAATCTTATCATATGAAAGATAAATCCCATCAGGTCTGACTTCACATCGAAGAGTTACTTCTGGATTTTTCATTTTAACATGAATATCATCAAAAGCCTGTAAAATTGCTCCACCAAGAAGATCATTCATGTCATTAGTATCGTACTCAAAGTGATGATCTGAACGCCGAGTATTAATTTTAAAAGTTAATCCAGAATGATACTTTTCTTTCATCATTTCAACTGCGACTTCTTTTACTTTATTAACATTGCGTTCAACTTTAACTGATGGAGAATAATTTTGAATGCCAAACACTTGACCTAATCGTTGCATAACTGCCTTTGAATCTTCACCGTTAAGTTGAATGTGCATACGGTCACGTCGCGCAGTTATTTTTAAATTAGGAAATTCATGAAGTGCTTGGCGTACGTTATAACCTAAACGATCAATAAAATTTTTACGATTCTTTCCTTTAGTTGATAATTCACCATAACGAACCATAATTTCTGAGTATTGCATTTTTAGCCTCCTCTATTATGAATTAATCATCTTAAACTTCTCATATAATTGATCAAATACTTGAATAAATTCATCTGCTTGTGCCATTGTATTATGTTCATCTAAACTAATTCGGACAGCTGATGTTGCTATTTTTTCAGGAACTTTCATTGCATCTAATGTACCTGCAATCGTACCTTTTTTTGAAGAACATGCACTTGTAGTTGAGATATAAATACCATAATTTTCAAATGCATGTACAATTGTTTCGCCCCGAACACCATCAATCGTGAAACATAAAATATGGGGTGCAAAACTGTTATCATCTTTTGAAAAAAGATGCACTTTATCAAATTGCTTAATATGATTATAAATTTTATCCTTAATTTGACGTTGTTTTTTCACTTTTTGATCTTCATTATCAAGTAATAAGCGAAGTGCTTTGGCCATTCCAACAATTGCGGGCAAATTTTCGGTTCCACCACGTAACCCTTTTTCTTGTCCTCCGCCATCAATTAATGGCTGAATCATTCGTCCCCGCTTTTTATACATAAAGCCAACGCCCCGTGGAGCATGAAATTTATGCCCAGAAAAAGTCATTAAATCAATTCGTGAATTGTTCAGAAATTGAGCAACACCTTTTCCAATCGCCTGAACTGCATCAACATGAAAATGAATTTTAGGGTATTTTTCTAATACTTGAGCAATTTGATCAATTGGTTCAATCGTTCCAATTTCATTATTAATTGCCATAATTGAAACTAAAATAGTATCTTTACGAATCGCTTTTTCTAAGTCAGTTGCTGAAACTCTTCCATTTTTATCTACCGGCAAATAAGTGACTTCAAAACCTAAACGTTCTAAATGTGCCATTGTATTTAAAACCGCAGGATGTTCTACACTTGAAGTAATTAAGTGCTTCCCATATGGTCTTTTTTCCATTGCGGTTCCTTTAATTGCCCAGTTATCACCTTCACTACCACCACTTGTAAAATAAATTTCATCTGGAAAAACTTGCATTAAAGTGGCAATTTGCTTGCGGGATTGTTCAAGTAAATTAAATGCCTGTTCTCCCCATGCATGTAATGAAGAAGGATTTCCCCAAATGTCTTGACTCACTTTGTTATACGTTGCCAATACTTGATCATCTACTTGCGTAGTTGCACTATTATCAAAGTAAATCATTTATTTAATTCTTCCTTTCTATCAATATTTATCTACTACTATTATTCTGGTACGACTCATTGTTAATTTAATCATCTTACTTACATTTTGTAAAGTTTACTGCAATAAAAAACTGGACAAATTGTCCAGTTTTTTTAATTCATTGGATATTGTCGTTGAGCCTGTTCCTTTGTTTCATAATCATCTGTGATTCGTTTATATGCACCTGGTTCAACTTCTTCAACCGCATTTGAAATTACATCCAATGCTTCAACATAATTATATTCGCGATTAAATAAGTGATTGGCTTTTTTATATGCTTCAGCCACTTCTGGATAACGTGTGCGATAACGGTTAGCATATTGCAAGAATTCTTCTGTTAATGTTGCACAATCAATAATCTCTTTTGTTTTATCACCTAAAACATCTAAATCTGATTGAAGCGTAATTAATCCTTTAGTAATTTCATCCATATTAATTTGAATTTGGTTTAATTGATTATCCATTGCTTCAATTTCATCACTGACTTTAAAGAAATAATCAGTGTATTCAGATGAAAGCCCCGGAAGATTTAACTTCTCAATATCGCGTCTCATCCGATGTATTTCCAAATCAAAACCTTGAACTGCACGTTGCGCTTCTTTTTCTTCTTTCCATAAGTTAGCAACACCATCATTAATTTCTTTTTGATGTTTTTCAATGCGAGTCAATTTTTCAATATTATCTTTTTGTTTCTTCAGTTCATCAGAATAAATTACACCTTCTGAGCGTTGTTTGGTAAAAGCATCAAAATCTTTCCGAATTGATTGAATTTGAACTTGAAGATCATGTGCATCTTCAAGCTCATTATGAGTCAATTCATAATTTTGAGCCAATCGATCTAAATTAATTAATAACTCATGTTCTTGACTTTCAGCATGTTCGATAAACTCTTGATAGTAACGATAGTTTTTTTCGACGACTTTACGTGCACGGTATTCAGTATCAACAGTTTCATAAATCTCATCAATTGACTCAGTTAGTTGATCATTAATTTGTTCTGCACTTTTAACATTAATTTTTTGTAAATTAACTAGGTTTTTATCTACAAGTTTTTGGATTTCAGTTAATTTTTTCTTCAAGTTTTCATGGAAAACATATTTTTCCTTCAATAACTGATCAACTGCTTGATTAAGCTCTTGAATTTGTTCAGGAAAGACATTTTTTAAATTCTTATATAAAGGTGGAATTTTTTCCACTTTTGCTTCCATTTCATCAGTAGCTTTTTGTAATTTAGCAAGTGGTTTAGCTGATTTTACATAATCGCCACTTTCCATTAACTTAGTATAATCATTAAATTGTTGTTCTAAACTTCCAAGTTGTTCTTCTAATTTATCACTACTTGGACCAAATGAAAAACTTTTAGCAAGTAATGTCTTGCGTAATTCTTTATACTTTTCACTTAACTTTTCAACCGCTTGTTGATGTTCTTCTGTAACTTTTCTAATGTTATCAAGTTTATCTTTAATTTCCTTAAACTGAGCAGTGCTTGCAGATAATTTTTCATCTACTTCTGCTAACTCATGATTTACTCGTCCAAATTGATAATGCGTATTTAATTCTGTTAGGTCATTTAAAATTTCTGAAACTTCTGGAAGTTTACGATTGATAATTTCGCGATAATCTTTATCAAGTTGCTCAAACTCAGTTAAACTATCTCCTGATAAATTTAAATGACTAATTTTTGCTAATTCTTTTTCTAATGTTTTGTCAGTAATTTCTCTTACTTCTTCTTGGTAATTTTCAATTTTTTTAGCGTTGCGTTGCTTGTACAAATATACAGCTAAGTAAATCACAAGCGCAGCAATTACCAATGAAACCAAAAAGATAACCATAAAATCCCATCCTTTGCCACGTGGCAGTTATTTTATTTCACATTGCAATACAATGTTTTTTCTCATTAATAATACACAGATTCAATTATAACATATAAAACATATTTCTAATTCGCTTTTTTTTACTATTTCATTAACAAATTTACTATTATCTTTTTATTGACTTTTTTTTTTAAAATTGTTAAAATTTCATGCGTGTAAAATAATGCAGCAGTAGATGGTAAGCACGTCAACAGTTGATTGCCTTAATGGTTCTGCAAGTAACTTTTCGGCTGCAAAAGCGAACGTCTAAAATCAACTGCACGAATACTAAATCTACATCGTTATTTTACTCCATAATATTATATTTTTTTGGAGGAATTTATTTATGTCTCGTTATACAGGTCCATCATGGAAAGTTTCTCGTCGTTTGGGAATCTCTCTTACAGGAACAGGTAAAGAATTATCACGTCGTCCATACGCACCAGGTCAACATGGCCAAAACCGTCATAAATTATCAGAATACGGTTTACAATTACGTGAAAAGCAAAAATTACGTATGATGTATGGTTTAACAGAACGGCAATTTGCTAACACATTTAAACGTGCTGGTAAGATCCGTGAAGGAAAACACGGTGTTAACTTCATGATTCTTTTGGAACAACGTTTAGACAATGTTGTTTACCGTTTAGGTTTAGCAACAACTCGTCGTCAAGCTCGTCAATTAGTTAACCATGGTCACATCACTGTTGATGGTCATCGTGTTGACATTCCATCATATGAAGTTAAACCAGGTCAAGTAATTTCATTACGCGAACGTTCAAAGAACTTACAAATTGTTAAGGATGCTTTAGAAGCAGTTGTTGGTCGTGCTCCATTTGTTACATTTGATGATGATAAAATGGAAGGCTCATTAGTTCGTTTACCTGAACGTGACGAATTAGATGCAAACATCGACGAATCACTTATCGTTGAATACTACAACAAACTTTAATTTTTGTTGGCATCAAAGAGATTGCGCATGCAATCTCTTTTTTTGTCTTTTCAAATTTGATAAAATATGCTTACTAAAGGATTTCAAAGGAGACATTATTATGGCTGACGAAATGCAAGATCATATGAATAAGGCAATGTATGGTGCCCCTAAAGTTAAACCTGATGAACAACGCAAATACTTAGGAACTTTTAGAGAAAGAGTCGACTTAACGGTTACATTTGCTCAGTTAAATTCTAATAATTACTATGATGCTTTAGAAGAAGAATTAACTAAACATCCAGATTACCGCATGACTATTAATGGTCATGTTAATGAATCTCAATTAAGTAAACTTCTTCAACTTGCTAATAAAACTAAAGTTGCATTTACTTGCAATACTGATATGTCACTTGCACATGGAGCTGATGATTTTGCAATTGTTTTTGCCGATAAAACTCAAGCAATCAATCACGACGTGATTGATATTGCTCAGTTATATCCTAATGCAACTCACCAAGTTGAAAAAGCAACTGCTCCTAAAAACAAAAAACATTTTTCACTAAAAAATCTATTTCATTTATAAAAAAACTGTGGCTAGCAAAGCCACAGTTTTTTTGCATTAATTAATATTTAATTCTTACAATCCAAAGTCAATTTGAGCACGTTGTACATATTTATACATTGAATCCCAATCATCAAATAATGTATTGGCGCTAATGAATTTATCCATTTTATGTTTACTTAATTTATCTAAATCATCTTGATTATTAATACCTAAAACTTCAAGTAGTTCATCAATACTTTTAAAATTAGTATATCTTTTCATTAATCTTTCTGGAAACAAATCATGAAATTCATCAATTTTTTCTTCCATATTATCCTTCTTTTCTAAAAGATCTATCTTTATTATGCCATGTTTGTTTTTTTATTAGCTGATTTTACTGATTAAATTACCGCAGTTTTTCTTTAACATTAATTTAAAGACTTTGAAACCTACTATGTTTTAATAAAGATGTAGCGTAAGTTACATGTTGTTTTAATGTGTTAATATTGAAAAAAATGAAAATTAATAATCAATAACCTCCACTATCTAAAATATTAAAAAAAAGCAATTGCGAAATTGAATTCACAATTGCTTTTTAATTTTTTATTTTAAGTTATTAATAATTTTTGTAGCAACATCCCGATGCTGATTTAGCAACATATCAGTATGCTTTTTTATATTGGCTATCGCATGTGCACTTAAAAATGTCATTAATTCCGGATGACTTGGAATCAATTTTTGATATAAATTATCAATAATAATATCAATAAATCCATCCGCTAATTTCAACTTTTTAGCAATTTTTTCAATCATTTCAATATAAGAAGCATCAACATCACCAAGGGCATCTAAACTTTCGAAGCGAGTTCCGGTAAATGAATCGTATCGCAATAAATACTGTACTCCTCGAGGGACCACCTGATCTAATTTTAATCCTTGTCCCACAATTACTTGATGTTCATTTCGTCCAATTGTAATTTGCTTTTGTTCAATTAATTTTCCTAATGAATCACGCCCATTCCCAACTACATTTTCTGGAATCCGCTCAATTAAACTGACTACTTTACCATTTAAAAGCATTGCTTGGTAAGTTGAACCTGACACTACTTGTTCAACTAAAACCTTCGGTGTTTCTTTAAGCATTAAATTAACGCTTTCTAAAAATTCACGCTTAGTAGGAGCCATCCGATATAATGTTCCTTGAACATTAGTATGGTTCAATGCGTTTTTAATTACAATAGCTTTTCCTTTAATTAAAGTGAAGATGCGCGTTGCTTGATCAATATTTTTAATTTCCCAAGATGTAGGCACTTGGACGGCTAAATCACCAATTAGTTGTTTTGCAACTTGTTTTTCATTCCATAAATCACTCAACACTTGAGCACTTTTTTCACCTTGAAAACCATCTTTCATATATTTACCATTAATTTTCACGATATCTTGTTCTGGAGAAATGACTTGATAGTCAATTCCTTGATCAAATGCTGCTTGTAAAAGACATAGAGTATTTTCAGAAAGAGAACTTTCATATTCATTGTTTGAATTGTTCGTAAAGTGCTGCTTAATATACTCAAATGCTGTTTGCCCACCTTGTTGTCGTAAAAACAAAGCAGCTGCAGTTTGCATTACATCATCTAACTTATCCTTCAATTGTAAGTATGCACTCTTCCAATGCTGATCATAACTATACTTACATGCAAATTGATTAATATCCTCCAATAAATTACGCATTTCTTGTCTATATTGTGGTCGCTTAAATGGATTTTCACCTGCCGTAACTAGATCCATTTGACGTGCTTTTTGCATTGTTGAAATTAAATCTTCATTTTTTATTCCTGTCCCCATTAAGAAATAACCAACTAATACATTAACTAACTCTAAAATACTTGGTTCAATCATCCCTAAAGTACCTGGATTTAAGTCAATATTTTTTAAAGTTAGTGCAGTAATTCCTTGATTTTTATCAAATTGCCCCTCAATCCACACTTTAGCGGCTGCATCCTTACTTCGTAAAGTCTTTTTTAATGTTGTTAAATCAAATTTATAATCTTTTTCTGTCAACAAAGTGCGCGTTTCATATGAGCGTCTTGGTCTCATTCTTTCATTTCCGTCTGAATCCCATTTATATGGAGAGGCAGCTGTTAAGTAAGTTAATAAATATTCAATGCGTTCAAACCCCTGAGCAATCTTTAAATAAATTTGATTTCTAAAATCGTAATAATCTAGTTTATACTGCTTAAATTTACGATTATATAATTCAGTAAATAGTTCTTCTGGAATACGCACTGACAAACTTGTATTCGTTTTTAAATCACTTGATAATGGCCATAAGTATTGATTATCTTTTAAATGCTTCTTTAAAAAGAAGTTTCGCATTTTCAAATCCGTCTTTAATTCCTTCAAGTTTTGTTCATGTGAATTCGTTAAAGTAACATACTTTTCACTAGTTTTTACATATTGATTATCTTGATTTGTTAGCGGAATTTCGATTGGCATTCCATTTTGATCAACTAATAAAAATGTTTGAACTGCTTTCCACTTTAAATTATCCAAAACACCAACAAGTTCTTCTTTTTCAATTGTTTGTCCAATTTCATCTAATTTCATATCTATCATCCTATAATTAAACGATTTACTTTTATTATACCTAATCTTTGCATTAACTTGTAGCTTTCAAACGTGCTATAATACTAGAAAATTAATTGAAAGGAGTTAAAGTATGCAACCACTAGCATATCGGATGCGTCCACAAAATTTAGATGAAATTGTTGGGCAACAAAATCTAGTTGGCCCTGGAAAAATTATTCGGAGAATGGTTGATGCTAAATTACTTTCATCAATGATTTTATATGGACCTCCTGGCACTGGCAAAACCAGTATTGCAAGTGCAATTGCTGGTTCTACTAAATACGCTTTTCGTAAATTAAACGCTGCGACTGATTCAAAAAAAGCATTGGAACAAATCGTTGCAGAAGCAAAAATGAGTGGCACTGTGATTTTAATGTTAGATGAAATTCATCGTTTAACTAAACCTAAGCAAGACTATTTACTTCCTCATTTGGAAAATGGTCAAATTATATTAATTGCCGCTACTACTGAAAATCCATATATTTCGATTAACCCTGCAATTCGCAGTCGAACTCAAATTTTTGAAGTGAAACCTTTATCAGAAGATGATATTAAAACTGCTCTTTTGCGTGCCTTGCACGACAAAAAACGCGGTTTAGGTGAATATCATGTAAAACTCGCTGATGATGCATTACTTCATTTATCAAGAGCAACCCATGGCGATTTAAGAAGTGCTTTAAATGCATTAGAATTAGCAGTAAAATCTACACCTCAAAGTAAGGATGATCAAATTCATGTTACTTTAAAAATCGCTGAGGAATGTGTGCAACGCAAAGCCCTTATTCATGATAAAAATGGCGATGCTCATTATGATGTCATTTCAGCATTTCAAAAATCAATCCGTGGATCTGATGTAGATGCCGCCTTGCACTATTTAAGTCGACTTGTTGATGTTGGTGATTTGCAAAGCATTACTCGCCGTTTATTAGTAATTGCATATGAAGATATTGGTTTAGGTAATCCTCAAGCTGCTGCTCGTACTGTGGCTGCAGTTAATGCTGCCGAAAAAGTTGGCCTTCCTGAGGCCCGAATTCCTTTATCAGTTGCCGTAATTGATCTTTGCTTATCTCCAAAATCAAATTCTGCGATTTCTGCTGTTGATAATGCTCTAACTGAAATTCATCATGGAAATTATGGTGAAATTCCAAATTGGCTAAAAGATTCACACTATAAAGGTGCAGAAAAACTTGAACATGGAATTGGATATAAATATCCACATGATTATCCCCATGATTGGGTTGCACAACAATATTTACCTACTAAAATTAAAAACCATCATTATTACGAACCAAAGAAAAATGGTAAATATGAACGGGCATTAGCAGAACAATATGAGCGAATTGAACAAGCTAAAAAACATCATTTTAAGTTTGATCAATAATTTTTATTTGAAAAAAACACTGTGAGGGTTTATGATAATGATACAAGAATTTCTATGGTGTACGCGTTGTCTTATCAATGTATGGTTGACCGAACACTTTTAAACATGCGCGTCGCGATATTTGGTGGCTGGCAGGCCATTTCACTTGGGAACCAAAAGCCATCTTAAGGACGCAATTTTGTTGATCCTGCGGGTTCAACTACAAAAGACGATTAACGGCACCAATGGAGTAAAAGAGATCGGAATATCCGGTCTCTTTTTTGTTATAATTAAATCAATATATTTTTGGGAGGTTAATATGTCAATTACTGTTCGCATTTTAATTTGGTTACTAAGTTCAATTGTTATTTTTATGGGATTTTATCTTTGGAATCATCGTAATAAATCATTTTTAGTATTTCATCCTGAAAAACATCTTTCACTGTCAATTATTCTTAAAATTATTAGTTTATTATTATTATTAAGTGGAAGTCTTACATTAATTGCTAGTTTTCAATCCAATACAATTTTTTTCATTACAATGATGTTAATTGATGTCTTTCTAGTATCAATTTTGTCTTTTATCTTGATGCTTTATGTCTTTGTTCAATAATCATAAAATGATTTCGCTTTCTTTTTTTATATAAATTTTGTAGAATAAAGATGAGGATAGGAAGGTGATTGTCATGTTACAAAGTTATAAAAGTATTTTAGTTCCAATTGATGGCTCATATGAATCAGAATTAGCATTTAAAAAAGCAATCAATGTTGCTAAAAGAAATGGTGAAGAAACTGCCCTTCATTTAGTTCATGTTGTTGATACGCGGGCATTTCAAAATATTTCAAGCTTTGATACTACAATGGTTGAACAAGTTACTGAAACCGCTAAAAAGACACTTGAAGGATATGTAGATGAAGCTAAAAAAGCTGGCGTTAACAACGTTGATTTTTCTGTTGAGTATGGAGCCCCTAAAGTAATCATCGCTAAAGATATCCCAGATGAAAAGAAAATTGATTTAATTATGATTGGTGCTACTGGTTTAAATGCAGTTGAAAGAATCTTAATTGGTTCTGTTACTGAATATGTTACTCGGACTGCTCAATGCGATGTTTTAGTTGTTCGCACAGACTTAGAAAATAAACCAGCTCTTACAAGAGATTTAATTAAAGCAAACCGTAAAGATAGTTTATAAAAAGTGTAATAAAAACTAAAACCCATCGAACTAATTTTTTAATTTAAAGTTCGGTGGATTTATTTTGCTGATTATCACACTTATAAAGTTTAAGGAGTTTATCATTATGAAGGATGCTATCGTCGTAATTGATATGGTCAATGATTTTGTGACTGGAAAATTTAAGAATCCCAATGCACAAAAAACGATTCCACACTTTAAAGATTTACTTAAGCTGGCTCATTTACATAATATTCCAGTAATTTATGTTTCAGATGCACATTTACCACAAGATCCGGAACTTAAAATTTGGGGTGAACATTGCATGCAAGGAACTTGGGGTGCTGAAATTATTCCAGAGTTAACTCCACAAAAACAAGACTACTCACTTCAAAAAAGAACATACTGTGCTTTTTTTGAAACAGGACTAGATAGTTTACTACGCGAATTAAATGTTAACAATATCATTTTAACCGGCGTAGTTACTAATATTTGCATTATTAATAGTGCAGCAGCTGCTTTCTTTAATGGTTATAATATAATTATCCCTAAAGAAACAACTGCAGCAACAGAAGATGCGCTTTGCTATTCAAGTCTTGATTACATGCACGCAAACTATAATGCGAAAGTTATTTCCATTAACGAACTAAAAACATATTATAAATAATTAAACATAAGGAAGAAATACTATGATAAAACAAGAAATTCCTGTATTTTTTACAGTTGATAATAATTTTACACCATATTTAACGGTGGCAATTCAATCATTAATTGAAAATGCTGATCCAAATAATAACTATCACGTTTATGTTATTCATCGCGGATTAAGTGCCAAAAATCAACAACTTTTAAAGTCAATGGAAACTACTAATGTTAAAGTTGATAATCGTTTAATCGATATTGACTTAAGCATTATTCAAGATCGTGAAGAAAATTATTTAAAAGTTGACTTTTTTACAAGAACAATTTTTTATCGCCTCTTTTTAGCTGATATGTTTCCTCAATATGATAAAGGGATTTACATCGATGCTGATGCAGTTATTTTATCCGACTTAAAAAAACTATATGATGTAAAGCTTGGTGATAACTTAGTTGCTGCTACTGAGGATAATTCAATCAAGTATGTTGAACCAGTTCATGTATACATTAAAGATGCTCTTGGATTACCTTTCAAAGACTATATTAATTCTGGAATGCTTATAATTAATATGAAAGCATTTCGCGAAGAGCACTTTACAACTCATTTTCTTAATTTAATGAAAAAATATTACTTCTATTGTGTTGCAGTTGATCAAGATTACTTAAATGAAATTGCTAATGGCCGAATTTTATACCTTGATAATAAGTGGAACGCAATGCCTAAAGATCACAAATATGATGATGAAGAAATCAAGGATCCTAAAATTGTTCACTATAATTTATTTTATAAACCTTGGTATTTTAAAGGCATCATGTATGAAAAATATTTCTGGAAATATGTTGATAAGTGTCCTTGTGCTGACTATATTAAAGAACAAAATGCTCACACAACTGATGAAAAACGTAAAACAGAAAAAGCTAAGTTTGATAAGCTATTTGCCAAATGTTATGATATTGCCAAAGCAGATAATACCTTTAAACATGCTCGTGAAAATGGAGAACAGATTCAATTAATTAAGAAGTAAAAAAGCGCCAAAGGCGCTTTTTTTTTACATCTTAATTAATGCTTTAATTGTTTTTCGATCCGCCATATCTTGATAAGCCTGATTAATTTCATTAAAATCATATGCTTTTGTAAAAACTTTTCCCGGATTAATTTGACCATCTAGAACCGCTTTTAGTAATTGTTGTTTATCGTATGTCGTCACTGATGCAGGTCCACCTGCAATTTGAACATTGCGATAAAATGTTTGTGCAGGATCCATATTATCAACATGTGGTAAGCCAACACGACCAATTTTAGCTCCTAGACGTGCACATGCAATTGCTTGATTGAAAGATTGCTTTGCACCTACACATTCTAAAACTGCATCAGCACCATTGTTACCAGTTAATTGCATCACATGTTGAATTGCTTCTTCTTCACGTTCACTAACAATGTCAGTAACTCCAAATTCAACTCCTAATTGAGCACGGTCTTCATGATGACTCATTAAAATAATTTGTTTTGCTTTGCGCATTTTAGCTGCAATTACTGCACATAATCCAACTGCACCATCACCAATTACCAAAGCAGTATCTCCCTTTTGAACATTAGCTGTTCTGGCTGCATGATATCCTGTTGCCATTACATCAGCTAATGTTAATAACGAATTTAACATTTCTTCAGTATAATCAGTGGGCTTTCCTGGAACTTTCACTAAAGCCCATTGACCATATTGAAAACGCATATATTCAGCTTGAGCATCGGAACTGAAATTAACTTCATGGTTTAAGCAAACTCCATCATAACCTGCTAAACAAGCAGCACAATGACCACATCCATGTGTAAATGGAGCAATTACAAAATCTCCTTTTTTTTACAGTTGTAATTGCTGCACCTGTTTCTTCAACAATTCCAAGTGCCCTCATGTCCATCATTAATCAAGTGCTCATCATGCCGATAAGCCCATAAATCCGAACCACAAACGCAAGTCCGAATCACCTTGATGATTATACATCTTCATCATTTTGAATTGTTGGTTTAGCAGCTTCCTTTATTCTAATTTTCCCCTTGCCTTCAAATGTTGCGATTCTCATTATCAACATCTCCTTTAAAAATTAGTTTATGTTGAATGTACGGATCAATTTGATCTTCAGCAAATTGAAATTTACCGTCATAAATATCAAGCTTATGATTAATAAGTGCAATGGATTGTTGAATTTTTTCAATCTCACGTTGCATTCGATTCCGCTCGTTTTTTAAAATTTCTTTACGTGCATCAATGGTTTGATGGCGGTCTTCTAAAAAGAGCTTTGTATATTCTGCAATGGCTTCTACTGACATTCCTGACTTACGAAAGTAAATCCAGTTTAAGTCATAGCCCGTATAATCACGATAACCATTTGCGTCCCGATGAACTGGCGGAATCAATTTTTCTTGTTCATAATATCTTAATGTATTTGGCGTCAAATTTAACTTTTTACTGACTTTTGAAATATTCATAAATATCACCTACATTCAATGATCACATTTTTATAATAAACCTTCATGTGCACTATAAGGCAAGAGTTAATTTAGAAAAATTTTATTATACCGACTCATGTTTTATTTGTTCTCACATCCTACCAAATGATCATTTATAACTCCCACCATTTGTAAATATGCATACATACTTTTAGATCCAACAAAACAAAAGCCTGCTTGTTTCATCTTTTTTGCTAGGAAGCGTGATAACTCACTTTCAGTTGGAATTTGAAATTCATTTGTCCATTGATTATTAATTATTCGATTATTTGTGCATTCCCACACGATTTTTTCTAAAGTATATCCATTTTGATGCAACCGGATTAAATTTTTAGCATTATCAAGCACTGCTTTAATTTTTCTTTGATTATTAATTGATCCAGGAATCTTTTTTTGAAAATAAGGGTCATTTTGATCGAAATTAGCTAAAATTTGTGCATCAAAATCAAAAAAGATTGTGTTTAAAATTTTTTCTTTATCTAATATCACCTGCCATTTTAATCCACATTGAAATGTAAGTAAACATAGTCGCCGAAACATTTCCTTTTCTTCGTGAATTGGCTTGCACCAAACTTTATCATGAAATTCTTGCATATTCTTCTTTGCATTATATGTCCATGGACATTTCATTAGATCACCTCCACTATACATATACGCAAATAACGAAAAAATTCTAAAAAAATATAAAAAATTAAAACAAGCAAAAACATACAAAAAAGAAGTTGTGACAAAACATTAGAAAAGGGTATGCTGTAAGGAAAAATCCGAACGAATCACGCAGTGAAGATTCGGAGGTTTTTGAACTTACAGGCATGCCCGTTTGTTTTGGAGCACGATTATATGGATATAGAAAAAAAGCTGTGACATATGTCACAGCTTCCTATCTTAGTCACGGTGTTGTCCGTTTTTGTCTAATAAACCTTTACCTAATTTTTCTGTTCCTAATTCTGTAAAGTCATAATGTAATTTAGCATTATCATTAAATTCATCAATTGCAAGTTGAATTAATTTATCAATTAATTCTGAGTAGCTAATTCCTGAAACTTCCCATAATTGTGGATAAAGTGAAATATTTGTAAACCCAGGTAATGTGTTTACTTCTCCTAAATAAGGCACATCATTTTCATCAACTAAGAAATCCATTCGTGCTAATCCGCGGTTGTCTAATGCTTTAAATGCCTTAATTGACATTTCTTGAATTTCCTTAGTTAATTTTTCTGGTAACTCAATTGGAATTTCAAATACAACTCCAGAAGCATCTACGAATTTATTATTATAGTCATAGAATTCGTCGCCATTTACATCAACCGCACCTAGTTTTGAATACTTTGGATCACGATTTCCTAATACAGAACATTCTACTTCACGTGGACTCTTAATTGCTTCTTCAACCATTACTTTATAGTCATAGCGGAAAGCTTCATCAATTGCTGCTTCGTATTCTTCTTTTGAAGAAACTTTATTGATTCCCACTGATGAACCTTGACGTGCTGGCTTAACAAAAACTGTTTCACCTAATTCAGCTGTAATTTTGCTATATGGGAAATCTGCACGTGTTTCTGGTGTAACTACCACATACTTAGTATTACGAACACCATGTAATGTCAATAATTGCTTAGTTAAATCCTTATCAAATGAATTTGCAGAAGCTGCAATTCCACTTCCAATCCAAGGTTTATTTAAAAGACGGAATAAACCTTGAACTGTTCCGTCTTCACCCATATTTCCGTGAATAACTGGATAAAATACATCAACATCCTTAACTTCTGATAAGTTTTGGATATTTGCTAAAGGATTTGAAAAATCAACATCTTTAGTTGCTTCTGCAACAACTTCATCTTCAGGTTCACCATTAAAAATTCTTAATGAGTCTTTATTTCCTAATAAAAATCCTTCTTTAGTAAACATGAAAACTGAAACTTTGTATTTATCTTTATCCAATGCATCATAGATATTATGTGCTGATCGTTTAGAAACATCATGTTCTGATGAATTTCCACCAAAGAACAATGCAATATGTAATTTTTTGTTATTATCCATTTATTTTATCACCTTTTGTATAAATTTTCGTACATAACTTGAGTTTTTATTATATCATGAAATCAATAAAATTTCATTTGAAACTCTTTAGAATAATTGAATTTGCCTCAACTGTTTATCTCTTTTACTTTTTCTTAAAAATTTAATTCTTGATTCTGCCATAACATGTTCAAATTTGCGTAAACTTTCCTTATCCCATAGAGGAAAAGCTTGTTGTTTGCGAATAAATTCTTGATTGCCAATAGCTTGCGGTATGTCCATTACATTTTTGATTTTAGGATATTGACGGTGATCTAACATTGCAACTGGTCTATTTTGTCTAAGCGCATGCTGTAAAGCAGATTCTGTTTTTCCATTTTGATCAGTTTCAACAACTACTAAGCCATCTGCTAAGCCACTTTCCCACTCATCTCTTGCTGCTAAAAACTGTCGGCGTACAATTGCACCCAAACTAAAAGTTGACATCAATGCGCCACCATGTCTTAAAATTTCAGTTGCTAATTGTTCATTTTCCTTAGGATAAATGGGTTGTTCCAAACTATGTCCTAAAATAGCTACTGTAGTTCCTTGAGCCTCTAATGCACCTTGATGAGCAGCTGTATTAGTTCCAATTGAAAGTCCACTAATGATGGTTAAACCATCATTTGCAAATTGATAAGCCATCCTTTGAGACATTTTATACCCCAATTCGGTTGGTCTTCTAGTTCCAATAAAAGCTACTGAAGGCCCTTGCAAAGCTTTGACATTACCTTTGACATAAATAATTAAAGGAAAATGTTTCAAACTTCGTAAATTATCTGGATAATCATTATCTTGATAATTTAAAACGATCATTCCCTTTTCACGTGACTTTTGTAGCAACTCATGTGCTTTGATTAGCATATTTTGCCATAATTGATAATTTAATGTGCCTTCATTTATTCGCTTGTTAATTACTGAATTTTGTTTCATATTACTAAATTCTTTAAGAATCGCTTGAGGAGAGATCGCCTCAAAAAAATTTAAAATTGTTTTTGGTCCTACTCCTTTAATCATTTCTAATGCTAAAATCAATTCTGTAAGTTGATCATTATTCATTTTTGACTCTTTTCTATACATATTTCATCTTTAATTAAAGTATAAAATCTTAGGTTAGATTATCCAAATATTCACTCCTAAAAAAAGACTGTGAAACACAGTCTTTTAAATAAAAAGTTTTAATTTTTATCAATACTTCATTTTAGCTAAAGTCTGAATTATTACTAAACATATAACTCTTATGATGATACCTCATTGACATAATTAAACCAATCCCAATCATATTACCAATCAAGGAAGATCCCCCTTGACTAATAAATGGTAATGGAATCCCTGTTAATGGAAGTAATCCGATACTCATCCCAATATTTTCAAACACGTGGAACAAGATCATCATAATAACACCTGTAGAAATATATGCATAGAATTCATTACGTGTTTCAAAAGTAACTTGAACCATTTGAAAAATTAGTAGCAAGTAAATAAAAATTAATACACAGCCACCAATAAATCCAAAGTCTTCTCCAATTACAGAGAAAATCATATCTGATTCACGAACTGGAACATACACATTTGAAACATTAAAGCCTTTACCAAATAATTGTCCTGATCCAATGGCTTCAATACTGCGCCATAATTGATAACTGGATCCAGTAGTACTATTTTCAGGATGTAACCATGCATCAATTCGTTGAAATTGATAATTTTGGAAGCCAAGATGAAGTAAAATACTTCGATCAAAAACTGCAAGATAAAGTGCTAAACCACCTAAAAGTGCAAAGCCACCAAAAATTGGTGCAATGATTTTCCAAGAGATTCCTGAAACTAAGACCATTCCACCAAAAATTGCAAGGAATACAAGTGTTGTCCCAAAGTCATTTTGTAATTTTAACAAAATGACAATTGGTAAAGTCCATAAAACCATCTTTCCAAGCAATCTCCAATCAGTTTGAAGAGTATGCTGTGGATTTTCCGAGTTATGCTCTACAATAACCCGCGCCAGCATCAAAATATACGCGGGTTTCATTACTTCAGACGGTTGAAAAGTTAATGATCCAATTGCGAACCAGCTTTTAGCACCCGTTTGAGCTGCATATGAGCGACTATATAAAAACAGTAGCAAAAACAGCAACATAATTCCGATTCCGTACGCAATTGGTGCAATTTTCCAAAGTTGTTCCGCATCAAATTGCATAATGATGACCACTGCAATAATTCCGAAAACATACCACATTGCTTGTGATACTAATGCTCTTGTTACATTCGTATTACTAGTATCATGTTCAACGGCAACATAAATCGATAACATTCCAATTACTGCCAAAACGAGAACAGAAAATACAATTCCCCAGTCAATCCGATCATCATTACTTTTGACTCTACGATTACTTTTACTATTACCCAATTTATTGACTCCTTTGCGTAATGCGTAATTATTATGAATGTAAGTGGTAATGACTGATTAAAAGATTAACAGCTTCTTCATGACTTTTTGCATTAAATGCATCGCCACTTGGAAGACTGGCGATAAATTTATGATCTTCATCTTTAATTGTTCCTAAAGATTGATCGCCTAATTTTAACTCAGAGATTTTTTCTCCATTAATTATTTTTTCATCTTCAATCAATTCAATTGTTTTTGTTTTTTTTGACACCTAATTACCTCCTTACTTTTCATCATCATAAAAAAAGTTTTCTTTCGGGTCATCTTTCCAGCTATTATTTCGCTGTAAAGAAAAATGATCTGGAAGCGGATCATATCCACCTTTTACAAATGGATTACACCTTAAAATTCGCGCAATTCCCATCAAAAGTCCTTTAAATGTTCCGTATTTTTTTAAAGCTTGCAAAGTATAATTAGAACATGTTGGATAATACCGACAACTTGGTGGAAATAAAGGCGAAATAAATCTTTGATATTGCTTTACTAGCCAAATAAAAAATTTTTTTAACATTTAACTATTTATTTTGACCATTGCTACCTAAAAGTTTCTCTAATAAAATTCCTGTTCCAATAGCAACATCATCAAGTGGAGTTTCTGAAATATGAACTGGAATATTTAAATTGTCTATTAATAATTGATCTAAACCATCAAGTAATGC
Source organism: Ligilactobacillus sp. LYQ135 (assembly GCF_053711055.1). Lineage (NCBI taxonomy): Bacteria > Bacillati > Bacillota > Bacilli > Lactobacillales > Lactobacillaceae > Ligilactobacillus > Ligilactobacillus sp. LYQ135. The sequence continues at coordinate 211,131 of NZ_JBSJYT010000002.1, forward strand.
ACCGCCACCTGTCATCATGATTCCATGATCAATTGTATCAGCAGATAATTCAGGTGGAATAATTCCTAACACTTCTTTAGCAGCATCAACCACATTCATCATTGTTTCATTCAAAACAGGTTCAATATCATCTGATTTCAATGTAATTGTTCTTGGCAATCCAGTTACTGTATCACGTCCTCGAACATCAATTTCTTCATTACGATGACCTTTAATCACTGTTCCAATTTCAATCTTAACTTTTTCAGCTGTCCGTTCACCAATTTGTAATCCATGTTCTTTTTTAACAAAGTTTAAAATGTCCATATTTAAATGGTCACCAGCCATTTTTAATGAACGACTTGCTACGATATCGCCAAGTGATAAAAACGCAACGTCGCTTGTTCCCCCACCAATATCAATAACCATATTACCAAATGGCTTAAAAATATCTAATCCTGCACCAATTGCTGAAACTTTAGGTTCTAATTCAAGGTAAACATTGCCACCACCAATTTTTTCTGCAACTTGTCGAATTGCTTTGTGTTCAACATCAGTTGTATTAGTTGGGCAACAAATCATAATATTTGGCTTAGACATAAAACCTTTCACATTTAACTTTTTAATAAAATATGAAAGCATTTGTTCTGTGATATCAAAATCTGCAATTACTCCATCCTTCAATGGTCGAATTGCCCGAATACTTCCAGGTGTTCGTCCTACCATTTGATATGCTTCAGATCCAACAGCCAAGACTTTATTAGATTTTGAATTTATCGCAACAACAGAAGGCTCATTTAAAACGATTCCTTCTCCTTGAATATTTATTAACACATTTGCTGTACCTAAATCAATTCCAATGTCTTTTGCCATATAAATTCTCCTTCAATAACTCATTACTCAAATTAAGGATATATCTAAATTATTATACCACAGAAATAAGAGTCAATTAAAAAAATTTCAAAAATAACAGCAAAACTCAAAATAAAAAAGAGATCGGACTTACTTCCAATCCCTCTTTAATAATTAGCTATTTTCAACAGCTGATTCAACTTTCATTTCAGCTTCAGTGATATCATTTACACGTTTAATCTCAGCCCCCAAAGCAGAAAGCTTTTGATTAAAATGCCAATATCCACGATCAAGATACTCTAAATGAGTAACTTGAGTAATTCCTTTTGCAATTAATCCAGCTAATACTAATGCTGCAGCTGCACGTAAATCAGTAGCTGCTACTTCTGAACCACTAAAATCAGTTGGTCCACTTAAAATTGCTGCATTTCCTTCAATCTTAAAATTAGCATTCATTCGACGTAACTCTTCTAGATGCATAAACCGATTTTCAAAAACCGTTTCTGTTAATGTACTTGTTCCATTAGCTGCCAACTGAGCTACACTAATTTGAGGTTGCATATCAGTTGGAAAACCTGGGTGAGGTAACGTCTTTACATTTACTGCCTTTAATTCAGCCGGTCCAATCACTCTAATTCCATTTTCTTCTTGAATAATTTGAACACCCATTTCCTCAAGTTTTGAAATTAAAGGTTTATTGTGTTCTTCAATTGCATCTTTAATCAAAACATTTCCTTGAGTAATTGCTGCTGCAACCATAAAGGTACCTGCTTCAATTCGATCTTGAACAACATAATGTTCTGTTCCATGAAGATGATCTACACCTGTAACTTTAATGGTTTCTGTACCTGCTCCAGTAATTTTGGCACCCATTTTATTTAAAAAGTTTGCTAAATCAACAATTTCCGGCTCACGTGCAACATTTTCAATGATTGTGGTTCCTTGAGCTAAAGTTGCTGCCATCATTATATTTTGAGTAGCACCTACACTTGGAAAATCTAAGTAAATATTTGCACCTTTCAAACCATCCGTTGTTGCTTCTATGTAACCATCATCACGAATGATTTTAGCTCCCATTGCTTCAAGCCCTTTTAAATGAAGATCAATTGGTCTTGACCCAATTGCACATCCACCTGGCATAGCAACCTTAGCATGTTTTACTCGCGCTAAAAGTGGTCCTAATACTACAATTGAAGCTCTCATTTTTGAAACATATTTAAAAGGTGCTTCATATGATAAATCTCCCGTTGAATCAATTGCAATTTCCTTTGCTTCTTCATCAAAGCCAACTTTTACATTCAAAAAGCGAATTACATTATTCATTGTAAATACATCTGACAAGATGGGAACATTTTTTAAAACTGTACGGCCCTCAGTTGGTAAAATTGAAGCTGCTAAAATTGGTAAAACTGCATTTTTAGCGCCTTCAATTTCAACTGTACCTTTTAACTTGTTTCCACCACGAACAATTATTTTTTCCAACACTAATCCTCCATTACAATAGATATCCTAAATTTCTAACACTATCAATGAAGTTTAGGAAGAATTGACTAACTAGAAATCCGATAGCCGTTGAAACTAGTACGAGAACCAATTTAAATGCCTGTTGCTTACTTTCGTTCACATAGTAGTCTAAACGCAGACTTCGTAAAGCTATAAATGCAATTAAAATAAACATAAAATTACTAATTAGGTTTAACAGTGCGTTGATTCCGATTTGTCTCATACTATCCCTCATCCCTTAGCTTGAATTTATAATATCATATTTGCCATTTAGATAACAATATTACAAGCCATATTTTGGCAAACATTAATATTCTTTGCGTAAATTCCGCTAGCATTTTCAATATTATTACATAAAAAAAAGCGGTGATTAAATCACCGCCAGTAAATACTTTATTTAGTATTTGAAATTTTAATTCGATTAATTGCACGTTTCAATGAAACTTCAGCCCGTTTCAATTCATCAACATCGTGTGCATTTTTAGCTTGTTCAATTCGCTTTTCAGCACGATCACGTGCACGTTTTGCTCGTGATGTATCGATATTTTCTTTACGTTCTGCTGCTGAAGCAACAATTGATAATACATTATCAGAAAACTCTAAAAATCCACCACTAACAGCAATTTCATCATACTTGTTTTCAGCAGTTTGTACCCGAATTTCATCGATTGCAAGTGATGCTAAAACTGGTACGTGATTAGGCATGATCCCAAGTTCACCTTCAATTGTTTTACAAATCACAAATGAAGTCTTTTTTTCATACACTTTGCCATCAGGAGTTACAACAGATACGGTTAATTCAGGTTTGTCACTCATTTGAGACCCCTCCTTAATCGAGATTTTCTGTCATTTGTTTTGCTTTCTTGATTACATCTTCAATTGGTCCACATGAACGGAAAGCATCTTCTGGTAAATCATCGTATTTACCTTCCAAGATTTCCTTAAAGTCCTTAACAGTCTTTTCAACTGGAACATATGAACCTGGTTGACCTGTAAATTGTTCAGCAACGTGGAAGTTTTGCGATAAGAAGAACTGAACTCTACGTGCACGTGCAACAACTACTTTTTCTTCATCAGATAATTCATCCATACCTAAAATAGAGATAATATCTTGTAATTCACGATAGCGTTGCAAAATGTGTTGCACTTCAGTTGCAACTTTATAGTGTTCTTCCCCAACAATTTCAGGCGCTAAAGCACTTGAAGTTGATGCCAATGGGTCTACGGCTGGGTAAATCCCTTGTTGTGTTAATGAACGTTCCAAGTTAGTAGTTGCATCCAAGTGAGCAAATGTAGTTGCAGGAGCAGGATCAGTATAATCATCAGCTGGAACATAAACAGCTTGAATTGATGTAATTGATCCTTTCTTAGTTGAAGTAATTCGTTCTTGTAATTGACCCATTTCAGTTGCCAATGTTGGTTGATAACCTACGGCAGAAGGAATCCGGCCAAGCAAAGCTGAAACTTCTGAACCAGCTTGTGTAAACCGGAAAATATTATCAATGAATAACAATACATCTTGGCCTTCAACATCACGGAAGTATTCCGCAATTGTTAATCCTGTTAATGCAACCCGCATACGAGCTCCAGGTGGCTCATTCATTTGTCCAAAGACCATGGCTGTTTTTTCTAAAACACCTGATTCTTTCATTTCATAGTAAAGGTCATTACCTTCACGTGTTCTTTCACCAACACCTGTAAATACTGAAATCCCATTATGTTCTTCAGCAATGTTGTGAATTAATTCTTGAATTAAAACGGTCTTACCAACACCAGCACCACCAAATAAACCTGTTTTTCCACCTTTGATATAAGGCTCTAACAAGTCAATAACCTTAATCCCAGTTTCCAAAATTTCTGTTCCGGGATGTAATTCATCATAAGCTGGAGCATTCCGGTGAATTGGATTACGTTTATGATCATCACTAAATTTAGGTCCATCATCAATTGTGTCACCTAAAACGTTAAATACCCGTCCAAGTGTATCATCACCTACTGGAACGCTAATTGATGAACCTGTATCTGTAACTTTAGTACCACGTACTAAGCCATCAGTTGTGTCCATCGCAATTGTCCGCATTACTCCATCACCAAGTTCAAGAGCAACTTCAATTACTAAGTTTGTTCCATCCTCGCGTTTTACATGAAGCGCGTTATTGATCTTAGGCAAAGATTCATCTAAAGGGAATTGAACGTCAACGACAGGACCGATAACTTGAACTACTTTACCAGTACTCATTCGTAAATTCCTCCCATATTATTCTAATGCAGCCTGTGCACCTGTAATTTCAGTAATTTCAGTAGTAATAGCACTTTGACGTGCACGGTTATACTGCAATTGTAATGAAGAAATAATATCATCTGCATTATCAGATGCTGACTTCATCGCAGTTGAACTAGATGCATGTTCAGAAGTTTTTGCATCTAAAATTGCGCCATAAACTAAACTTTCAGCATATTGAGGCAAAACAACTTCCAAGATAGCATCTTGTGAAGGTTCTGTATCATATTCAGGCGTAAACTTACCACTTGCTGAATCGCTTAAAGCGTCATCTTCCATGTCACCTACATTTTCAGCAGTGATTGGCAACATTTGTTCAGCACGAAATGCAGATGTCAGTGTATTAACAAAGTGGTTATAGCATACATATAATTTATCATATGCTTCACCGGCAAACATGGTTACAATTGTTTGCACAATTGGACGGACTTCTTTAAATTTAGGAACATCATTTACACCAGTATATTCATAGCCAATGTTGTATCCCCGTTGTTTAAAGAAATCAATTCCTGTATTACCGATTGCTAAAATCACAATATCATCTTTTTTGTTTTCAGCTTGACTCACCTTTTGAATTAAATTCATTGTTTCTCTTAATACAGTTGAGTTATAGCTACCAACTAAGCCACGATCAGACGTAATTACAACAATTCCAATTTTCTTAACCGGACGTTGTTGTAACATTCCTAATGTATTAATTCCATTAGCATTGCTAGACATACCTGAAGTACTATCTAATAAATGTGATTTGGCAAGATGAGTAATTACACTTCGAATCTTGGCGGCATAGACTTGATAACCTTGAGTATGTTTTTGAATTTGATTTAACTTTACAGTTGATACCATTTGCATGGCATTTGTAATTTGTTGCGTTTTTTTAGTAGAACTAATTCGACGCTTAACATTTTGTAAAGATTCAGCCATCAGCCTTCACCACCCTTTCTATTTCTTACTTGCTTGAAATGTATCTGCAAATTCTTTAATTGCTTCATCAAGCTTTTTAGTATCTGGTAAATTACCAGTCTTTTTGATTTCATCAAGTAAATCTTTATGGTTACTATCAAAGTAATCAAACATTTCATTTTGGAATCTTAAAATATCATCTACTAAGACATTGTCTAAGAATCCATGAGTTAATGCATAAAGAATCAAAACTTGTTTTTCAACAGGTAATGTCTTATGCAATGGTTGTTTTAATACTTCTACTGTACGACGTCCACGATTCAATTTAGCTTGAGTAGCTTCATCTAAATCTGAACCAAATTGAGTAAATGATTTCAATTCATTATATGAAGCTAAATCCAAACGTAATGTTCCGGCAACTTTTTTCATTGCTTTAATTTGCGCAGCTCCACCAACCCGGGAAACTGAAGTACCGGCATCAATCGCTGGACGAATTCCAGCATAAAATTTATCACTATCTAAGAAGATTTGTCCATCTGTAATTGAAATAACGTTAGTTGGAATGTACGCTGAAACGTCTCCGGCTTTAGTTTCAATAAATGGTAAAGCTGTCATTGAACCTCCACCAAGCTTATCATTTAACTTAGCAGCACGTTCAAGTAACCGTGAATGCAAGTAGAAAATATCGCCAGGATAAGCTTCACGACCAGGTGGTCTTCTCAAAATCAATGATAATTCACGATAAGCATCAGCTTGTTTTGATAAATCATCATAAACAATCAAAACATTTTGACCATTAAACATGAATTCTTCACCCATTGCAGCACCTGCATAAGGAGCAATATAAAGCATTGGTGCAGGTTCTGATGGTCCCGCTGAAACGACAATTGTATAATCCATTGCTCCAAATTTACGTAAAGTTTCTACTTGTTCACGTACAGTTGATTCTTTTTGTCCAATTGCAACATAAATACAAATCATATCTTGATCTTTTTGATTGATAATTGTATCAATTGCAAGTGAAGTTTTCCCAGTCTTTCGATCCCCGATAATCAATTCACGTTGACCACGACCAATTGGAACTAAAGCATCAATCGCTTTAATCCCAGTTTGAAGTGGTTCGGAAACTGATTGTCGATCCATAACACCAGGTGCTTTTCGTTCTACTGGACGTGTTTTATCAGTTTTAATCTCGCCTAACCCATCAATTGGTTGACCTAAAGGATTAACAACCCGACCAATCAATTCTTTACCAACAGGAACTTCCATAATACGGCCTGTCCGCTTAACTGTATCGCCTTCGCGAATTCCGTCGAAATCACCTAAAATAACGATCCCAACATCTGTTGATTCCAAGTTTTGAGCCATTCCATAAACTCCATTTTGGAATTCTACTAATTCACCGGATAAGGCGTTATCGAGACCGTTAGCACGAGCAATACCATCACCAATATATGTAACAGTACCAACTTCATCAACAGATAAATTTTCTTGATAATCTGCTAATTGTTTTTTAATAAGAGCACTGATTTCCTCAGCCTTAATGCTCATAAAAGTCTCACCTCTTTATCTTTTTAATAACAGACGTTTAACTTGTTCAATTTTAGATCTGATTGAGCCATCATAAATATGATTTTGTGATTGTAAAATCACCCCACCAATAATGCTTGGATCAACCTTTTCATCTAAAATAACTTGATTTGCATCTTCTAACTTAGCAAACGTTTTTGCAAGTCGATCTTTTTGTTGCTCATCAAGTGCAATCGCTGTTCTTACGGTTGCACGAACAATTTTACGCTTTGCATCATATTGTCTGTTAAACTCATCGATGATTGCTTCTAAGTTAGAAATTCGATGGTAATCAAATAACATATTTAATAAATTAGCCACTAAACTTGAAGCATTTTTAGTAATTTCATTTAAAGTATCTTTTTTTACTTTTTCATCGATTTGAGGACTTGTCATAAAAACGACTAATCCAGGTTCTTTCTCTAAAGCTGCTTTAATTTGATTTAATTCTTCTGCCGTTTCAGCAAGCGAATTTTGTTCTTGCGCAACTTCAAAAAGGGCTTTGCCATAACGACGTGCAACTGTTGCATTATCTATTGCCATTTTGCTTTCCCAACCCTTCAATATATGAATCAACGATTTGTTTTTGACTTTCTTGATCCAATTCTTTTTGAATAATCTTCGAAGCAATTTCAATAGATAATTCAGCGACATCGTTTTTTACGCTAGACAAGGCATCTTGCTTTTCTTGTTGAATGTCTTTTTTAGCGTTGGCCTTCATTGTCTTAACTTCTTCATTTGCAGCATTGACAATTGAAGCCTTTTGTTGTTCACCATTTTGTTTTGCACGATCGATAATGTCTGCAGCTTCGTTTCGTGAATCATCTAAAGCAGCTTGACGTTTTTGAGCTAATTCTTCAGCTTCTTTGCGTGCTTTTTCAGCTGAGTCAATATCATTTGAAATTTTTGTAGCCCGTTTATCCATCATTTCTGTAACTGGGCCCCATGCAAATTTTTTAACGATCAATACCATTACAATGAATAAGACTAAATAAAAAAGAAAGTCTCCCCATTGTACGCTAGCATCGCCAAGTAAAAATGTTGAATACATCTATTGACACCTCCTTCATTCAAGAATAACTGTTGTTATTTAATGTAGAAGGCCTATTTAGCGTATAACATGAATGCAATAACAATTGCAATAATAGGAACAGCTTCAACTAAACCAACACCAATGAACATCTTTGTTTGTAATCTGCTTTCTAATTCTGGTTGACGTGAAACTCCTTCAATCATTTTTGAAATAATTAAACCGTTACCAATACCTGTACCTAAAGCTGCAAGCCCTGCTGCAAGTCCTGCACCTAGTAAAGCTAATCCTGTTGTCATATATTACATCCTCCTTATGTATATGTGTAATTATTCTTTTTCGACCTTTTGAGTAATATAAGCCATTGTCAATACTACGAAGACATAGGCTTGGATTGATCCAATAAAGACGGAGAATCCTTGCCAAATCATTTCTAACAAAGTCGCCGGCACAAATGATACTAATCCAAATGATTCGCCTAATTGGAAAATCAATTTTACCAATACTTCACCCGCAAAAATATTACCATATAACCGAAGCGCTAACGTAATGAAGTTAGTAAATTGTTCGATAATTTTAATTGGTAATAATGCTGGAGCAGGACTTAAGAAAGTATTCTTTAAATATCCTGAAAATCCAAAACGATTGATTCCAACAACATGAGTAATTACTAATACCATGAATGCTAAAGTCAATGTTGTCATTGGTGAAGCGGTTGGACTTTTTACATATGTGACGTCTCCAACTACAAATTGAATAGCCAATCCTAATTGGTTAGATACGAAAATAAAGACAAATAGTACAAATGCAAATAAACCGTATTTATCCCCTTCTGAATCTGGAAGTGTTGATTTAACAATTCCATTTGTAAAATCAACAATCCATTCGAGAACATTTTGTTTGCCGGTTGGTTTCATCTTTAAATTGCGTGATAGCCAAATCAAAACACTACAAACAATAATTGCTGCTACAATTCCAGAAACACAGTTCCCTACATCAAAAGATAATCCTCCAAATAGCTTGACAATTTTCGTTCCGTCATCAAACACCAAGTCTCACCTCTTTTCAGTATATGATAGGTTGAAACGTTATGGTCGAACCTTAAATTGTTTGATTCAAAGATGGACAATCTCTGAATACAACTTTCATAATACCACCAATCCAAACAAATCACAAAGCCAATTTTCGCGTTTACCCTGTATCATTACTTACTTCTTGCAATAAATTGTAAGCGTTTATCTCTTTATATCACATGGCTTTAAACCGCTAGTTAATGGCATTTTTATAATTGATAAATTCATTAATTAAATTTATAGATCCATATGTTAATATAAATTTCATCTATTTTATTTAGTTCCAAATAAGCGGTCTCCAGCATCCCCTAAACCTGGAACAATATATCCATTTTCATTTAAATGATCATCTAAAGCCGCTGCATAAACATCAATATCTGGGTGGGCTTTGCGCAATGTTTCGACTCCTTCAGGAGCGGCAACTAAACATACGAACCGAATAGATTTTGCTCCCCGCTTTTTCAAAGCATCAACTGCTGCAACAGCTGAACCACCTGTAGCTAACATTGGATCAACAATAATCATTTCGCGTTGATCTAAATGATCAGGCATCTTCACAAAATACTCATGTGGTTGTAATGTTTCTTCATCACGATACATTCCAATATGCCCAACTTTGGCTGCTGGCAACAATTCAAGAACACCGTCAACCATTCCTAAACCTGCACGTAAAATTGGTACAACGACCACTTTTTTACCTGCGAGTTTTTTTTCAACGGCTTTGGCAACTGGAGTTTCAACTTCAACATCTTCTAACGGCATGTCACGTGAAACTTCATAAACCATTAATTCAGCAATTTCATTAACAATTTCACGAAATTCACGTGTACCACAGTCTTTATCCCGAATAATTGTTAACTTATGTTGAATCAAAGGATGATCCAAAACTTCAAATTTTCCCATGCTTAACATCTCCTTAATTTAATTTTAATTTCGGTTCATTTTTATTTTATCGAAATTTATTTCTTTTGGCTACCTTAAACGCAAAGTTTGGTTGTCACTGGCCTTTTTCAAATGATTCATATAAGCCTCGCCAATCCCACTTGAATTGAATTTTTGCGATAAAATTAACTTTACATGTTTGTCATTATCAAGAAAGCGAATCGCTGCAAAAAACTTTTGGCTAGCTGTCGTTACATCAGTGCCTAAATTGAAAAATTCTAATTTTGATGGAATATTTTCTAATATTTCATCCGTAGCCATAATTCCAATTTTTTCATTTTGATTAACTGCCCATTCAATTGCTTCTTGCCATTCAGTGCTATTAACCATTAAAATTTGAGCATTTGGTTTATAGTGCTTAAATCGAGTTGCAGGCACTTTAGTTGTTTGCTTTGGCAGATGAACTTTTTTACCTAAAGTTGTTTCAATTGTTTGTGCACTAATGGCTCCCAATCTAATCAGTGTAGGCTGGCTTTGACTCAAATCAATAATCGTTGACTCCATTCCTACTGCAGTAGGACCATCATCAACTATTCCGGCAATTTTTCCATTCATATCATGCAATACATGTTGAGCGGTTGTTGGACTTGGTTTTCCTGAAAGATTAGCAGAAGGCCCCACAATTGGAGTTTGAGCCGCTTGAATCATTTGTAACGTAACTTGATTATCTGGCATTCTAAATGCTGCTGTTTTTAATCCCCCAGTTACAATTGGAGATAGCGAATGAGGCTTAACTTTAAATATCAAAGTCAATGGTCCTGGCCAAAATTTATTAATCAATTTCATTCCATCTTCACTAATTTCATCTACAAAGCGTTTAACCATTTCAATTGAGGATACAGTTACATTTAATGGATTTTTAGTTGAACGGCCTTTTGCTTGAAAAACTTTTCTAACTGCATCTTCATTCGTCGCATCAGCTCCTAAACCATAAACCGTTTCTGTGGGAAAAGCAATTAACTTTCCTAATTTTATGTCTTGAGCTGCTTTTTTTACCTCATTAGGCTGATAGATTCGGGTCTTTTCCATTTTATTCCTACTTTCTAAAATTTAATTCTAACCATCCGATCATGTCCATTAATGTCTTTTTTGAGATCAATTTTAGCATGTATAAATTTTTTTTGAAAAATTTCTTGAACCATTTTTCCTTGCTTAAACCCAATTTCTAAATACATAACTGCATTATTATTTAAATATTGTTCACATGTTTGTGCAATTCGCTGATATATTTCAAGACCGTCATTAGCTGCAAATAAAGCTTGATGTGGTTCATGCTCTAATACACTTTGATCCATATATTGAACTTCATTTTCACTAATATATGGTGGATTTGAAACAATCACATCAAATTTAGTATTGATTTGTTCAAAAAGATCACTTTGAATTAAGTCAACCTTTAAGTTCAAATTCTTAGCATTTTCATTTGCTACTTTCAAAGCCGCTGATGAAATATCTGATAAAGTCACATCCCAATTTTTTCGATAAGATTTTAAAGCTAAGCCAATGGCACCTGTTCCCGCTCCAATATCCAATATCCTTTGAGGATTATTTTGTGGAAAATCCTTTAAAATCCATTCAATGAGTTCTTCTGTTTCCATTCGTGGAATTAAAGTATCTTTTGTCACATTAAAAGGTAACCCATAAAACTGTGTTTCACCTAAAATATATTGAACGGGCCATCCTTTTTGATACAAAACCACATTGTCTTTAAACTGATCAAAATCTTTTTCCTTCATTTCATCCCGCAAGTGAAGAAGTAAATCAGTGGTTGTCCACTTCATTTGTCCTGTTAGTAATAATTCAATTGCTGTTTTAGTTTCTGAATCTTCTTTTTTGATAAAAGAAAAAGCCCACTGCTGGGCCTTTAAGTAAGTCATTTTATTCATTTTGCAATTTCTCCAATGCCTTAGTTTGATCATATAGCACTAAAGCGTCAATGATGTCATCTAATTCACCATTCATAATCCGATCTAATTTATTTAATGTTAAACCAATTCGGTGATCGGTTACTCGATTTTGCGGATAATTGTATGTTCTAATTCTTTCAGAACGATCACCGGTACCCACAGCTGACTTCCGGTTTTCATCATATTCAGTTTGTTCTTGTGATTTATAGTAATCATATACTCGTGCTTTTAAAATCCGCATTGCTTTTTCGCGGTTTTGTTGTTGTGAACGTTGATCTTGCATTGAAACAACAATTCCTGTTGGCAAGTGAGTCATGCGGACAGCAGATGATGTTTTATTAATATGTTGTCCCCCAGCACCACTAGACCGGAAAACATCTACCCGAATATCTTTTGGATCAATTTCAATTTCGATGTCCTCTTCTTCAGGCATTACAACAACTGTGGCAGTTGAAGTGTGGACTCGTCCAGCTGATTCAGTTACTGGAACCCGTTGAACCCGATGAGCTCCACTTTCATACTTCAACTTAGAATATACATTCTTCCCATTAATAAGAAGAACAATTTCTTTAAAGCCACCTACTTCAGTTAAGTTTTTATCAATAACTTCAATTGACCAACCTTGTCTTTCAGCATATTTACTATACATTCCAAATAAATCTGCAGCAAATAAACTGGCTTCATCACCACCAGCAGCTCCACGAATTTCCATAATAATGTTTTTATCATCATTAGGATCTTTAGGAATTAGCAAAATTTTAATTTCATCTTCTAATTTAGCTTTTTCTTCTTTTGAAGCTGCCAGTTCTTCTTTTACCATTGAAGTCATTTCGTCATCATCAAGACCTGCATTTAGCATTTCTTCATCATCTTTAATTTGTTGCGTTACTTTTTTATATTGATTATATTTCTCAACTGTTTCACGTAAATCTGCCATTTCTTTTGACAATTTTGTAAATCGATTTGTATCTGCAATTACATCAGGATCTGAAAGTAATTCTCCTAACTCTTCATATCGATCTTCAAGCATTTGCAAACGATCAAATAATCTATCCATTTTTTCCTCCAACTATTTATTGTTTTTCTTTAATTTCATCTACCGGTGGATTGAAGTAATGGCGCCGGCAAACTGGGAAGTAAGCTTCATTCCCACCAATCATAATTTGTTCACCTGAATATACTGGTTGTCCATCGTTAATTCGTAAATTCATTGTTGCTTTTTTATTACAAAACCAACAAATTGTCTTCATTTCTTCAATTTTATCAGCATAAAGTAGTAAATATTTTGAACCTTCAAATAACTCATTGCGAAAATCGTTTTTTAATCCAAAGGTCATAACTGGAATATTAAGTTCATCAACTACTTTAGTTAATTGCAAAACATGTTTTTTCTTTAAAAATTGAGCTTCATCAACCAGTACACATGCAATTTTTTCTGATGCATTTTTTTGATGCACATAATCATAAACATCAGTATCGTCATATATTGGAGTAGCAGATCTTTTCAATCCTATTCGACTTGAAACAAATCCTACTCCATCACGATTATCCAAAGCACTTGTCATTAAAATAACTTTTTTATCTTGCTCTTCATAATTATGTGCAACTTTTAAAATTTCAATTGACTTACCACTGTTCATTGCACCATATCGAAAAAATAATTGTGCCATTCAATTCACTTCCCATTTTTGCATTCTCTTCTAGTATATACGATTTATGATTAAATTTCACTGGTAATTCTAACTTTAACTAAATTGCGTTCAAATCTCCCCTATTGTATATCTTCTAAAGTCCGATTATAATTTTTTATGCAATTTATGATAAAATACAAAAAGAATACCTATATTGTGGAGGAATTTAATATGTCAATTAAAAGCAGTCTTGCAATTGCTGCTGGTAAATCATCCCACTGGTTTTTGCATAATTTTATGCACGGTGGGACTTCTTTGCCTGGAAAACTTACCTTAGCAATTGATCCTGATGTTTTGCAAGCATTAGCAAAGGATTATGAAATTATCATTGTAACCGGAACTAATGGAAAGACTTTAACTACTTCCTTAACAGTTAAAGTACTTTCTGCAAAATATCAAAACATTTTAACTAATCCAAGTGGTTCAAATATGAAGCAAGGGATTGTTACTGCTTTTTTAACTGCTAAAAAAGTCAAAAGTGGCAAGAAAATCGCAGTACTTGAAACTGATGAAGCTAACGTTCCATTAATTTCACAATACGTTAAACCAAGTGCATATGTTTTAACTAATCTATTCCGTGATCAACTTGACCGTTATGGTGAAATTTACACTACCTATAATAAAATTTTAAAGGGAATCAAAATGCATCCTGATGCTAAAATCATCGCTAATGGGGATGAACCCCTCTTTAATAGTGTAAAATTACCTAACCCAACGGTTTACTATGGATTTAATAATCAACCTGACCAGGATCAAAAAGCGCCTGCTAATACCGATGGAGTTTTATGTCCAAAATGCCATCATATCATTCGGTTTAAGAGCAGAACTTATGGTAATTTAGGTAAATATTATTGTCCACACTGTGGATTCAAGCGACCTGAATTAACTTATGAAGTAACTGAAATCATTGATCAAACTCCTCAATCATCCACATTTAAAATCAATGGTAATGAAGTTACTCTTCATATTGGTGGAACTTATAACATTTATAATGCACTAGCTGCTTATGCAGTTGGAAGCGAATTTGGACTTTTACCATTTGAAATTACAAAAGCACTTAGTATCAATGATCAAAAAATCTTTGGTCGTCAAGAAATAATTAAAATTGGTAATAAAGAAATCACCTTAATTTTAGTTAAAAATCCTGTTGGCTTAGATCAAGTTCTGCAAATGATTAAAACAGATTCGAAACCATTTTCATTAGCTGTTTTATTAAATGCAAATTATGCAGATGGAATTGATACTAGTTGGATTTGGGATGGTTCGTTTGAAGAATTACCATTTGAACACATTCCTTCAATTTTAGCTGGTGGTGAACGGTATAAAGATATCACCTTCCGCTTAAGAGTTGCTGGTGTTCCTGAAGATAAATTCCATCAACGGGAAAATCTAACTGACGCTGTTAAATTTATTGAACAAATGCCAACAGATCATGTATATGTATTAGCCACATATACTGCAGTTCTTCAATTACGTAAATTACTTGCAGATCAAGGCTATATCAAAGGAGGAATGCACTAATGAAATATGAATTGCGTTTAGCACATCTTTACGGTGATTTACTAAACACATATAGCGATGTTGGTAACATTTTAGTAATGCAATACTACGCTAAACAAATGGATACTGATATTGATGTAACTTTAGTTTCTCTTGATGATATCTTTAAAGCAGATGATTTTGATATTGCATTGTTTGGTGGTGGTCAAGATTTCGAACAAAAAATTGTCTCAAAAGACTTGCCAAATAAACATGATGAAATTCAAAAATTTATTGAAGAAGATAAACCTTTACTTGCAATTTGTGGTGGTTACCAAATGCTTGGCAAATACTATGTTGGTGCAGATGGTACTAAAATCCCTGGGTTAGGTGTTTTAAGTCATTGGACTGAAACCCAAAAAGATAATCGATTTATCGGTGATGTAGTAATTCAAAATGAAGAAACTGGCGAAAAATATCATGGTTTTGAAAACCACAGCGGCGTAACTTACCTTGGTGAAAATGAACGTCCTTTAGGAAAAGTTCTTAAAGGAAATGGTAACAATGGTCAAGATGGATCAGAAGGTGTCATTTATAAAAACACTTATGGAACTTACTTCCATGGCCCTATTCTTGCTCGTAATGGTAATCTTGCTAAAAGACTTTTATTATGTGCTTTAAAACAAAAATATCCTAATGAAAATTTTGCTGCACAAGAGGCTTTAGAGATTAAACCAACATACTAATAATAATTTAAAATGTTCGGATTAACTTTCATATCAATTCGAATATTAATGTGATAAAAAATAAATTATTTAATAATTAGAACCATGTAAAGATTTACATGGTTCTTTTTTGTTTGTGATTTATTTAATTTCTTACTTTTTTTCACTAAAATCTTAATTTTTACACTCTTTACAGATTAAATTAGCTTGCGTAAAATTAAGACAATTTATACGTAAGGATGATGATCGTGCAAACTGTTGATTTAAAAATTACTAGTAATCATGTACTAAATGTATTTTCAAGAACATTTGAGCCTAATGTTTTATGGATCAATGATGGTAAAATTGTTGCCACTGGAAAACAACCCGCTTTAATTGCGAATTCCACATTAGATTATTCTGATAAATATCTTGTTCCAGGATTTATTGATGCACATGTTCACATTGAAAGTTCTCTAGTTAAACCTAGTGAGTTGGGAAAGCTTTTATTGCAACAAGGAACAACCTCAATCTTTGCTGATCCCCACGAAATTGCCAACGTTTATGGTACTTATGGCATTGATTACATGCTCAGTGATGCTGAAAATTCGCCCTTAAATACTTTCATTATGCTTCCTTCCTGTGTTCCTTGTACTAATTTTGAACATAATTACGAAAAACTCAATTCATCTAAATTACTTCCTTATTATGAAAATGCTCAAGTACGCGGCTTAGCTGAATTAATGGACTTTCCTGCAGTTGCTAACCGTGATCAAGATATGCTTCAAAAAATTGCAGATTGTTTAAATCACAATCGTCAAATTGATGGGCATGGAGCTGGATTATCTCGTTATCAACTTGATATTTTTCGTCAAAATCACATCTCAACCGATCATGAATGCACAACTCCAAAACAAGTTTTAGATCGTATTAATGAAGGCTTTTTCGTATTTTTACGTGAAGGAACTGTAGAACGCGATTTAGATAACATCATTTCCGTTGTAAATGAGTCAAATGCACAACGTTTTGCCTTTTGTACTGATGATAAGTTAATTAATACATTAATCGATGAAGGTGGCATTAATTTTTGTATCAAACAAGCAATTCAACATGGTGTTCAACCCGAAACGGCATACACAATGGCAAGTTACAATGCAGCGTTAGCACATCAAACTCCTCATATTGGGGCTTTAAGTACTAATTATAATGCTGATATCGTTGTTTTAGACGATTACCATACTGTTAAAGTTAATACCGTCATAAAAGATGGCCTTTTATTAGATCAATTTTCTCAATTAACTAAACCATCAACCATTACAAACTCAATGAATTATAAGTTAACTAAAAAGCAACTTGAGTTACCAATTAAAACCAATAAAGCTCATGTAATTGAAATCATCCCTAACCATATTGAAACTAAACATTCTATTATTAATGTGCCTACTCAAAATCATTTATTTATTCCTAATACGCAACAAGACCTGCTAAAAATTGTTGTAGTTGAAAGACACCATCAACTTGGAACTGTTGGAGTTGGAATTGTACATGGATTTAAACTAAAAAATGGTGCGGTTGCATCAACAATTGCACATGATTCTCATAATATTATTGCAGTTGGAACTAATGACGATGATATTTTTGCAGCCATCAACCATTTAGGAGCTGTTAATGGAGGAATTACCTTATTTAATCACCAAAAAGAAATCGCGACAATGCCACTTCCAATTGCAGGCTTAATGTCTGATAAACCATATCAACAAGCTGTTGAAGAACTTAATCAGATTACCGCAACATATCATCAGCTTAGTGATCCAATTGACTTTGATCCTTTTATTACATTATCGTTTTTAGCCTTACCAGTTATTCCGACTTTAAAGATTACTGATCAAGGTTTGTATGATTTTGATCAGCAAAAATTTATTTCTGTAGAAACGGAAGCATAAAATATGCAAATAAAATAAGGTTGCACTGAAAAAGTGCAACCTTATTTTTAAGCTTCTTTTCCTGGTTCAGATGCGATTATTTGAAGATTACCTTTTAATGTCCATGTTTTTACATCAAATGGTAAAATAAAATGCATTCCTTTTTTGATGGAATATTCTTTATTATCTACAGTTATCGTTCCTTTACCATCTAATACCGAAACCAAAGTATAAGGAGCTTCTTTTCGTTCAAATGTTCCTTTACCATCTTCAAGTTTCCATTCATAAACTGCAAAGAATTTAGTTGATACAAATTGAGTAACTTGAACGTCTCCTACAAGATAATGTTTTTGCTTTAATTGCGGATCTTTATGAGGAACATTTGTACAATCGGTTGATTGTTTTAAATGCAATTCACGTTTTTTACCATTATTTGCATCTATGCGATCAAAATCATACAAACGATAAGTAGTATCTGAACTTTGTTGCGTTTCGAGCACCATAATTCCTTTTCCGATTGCATGAACTGTTCCACTTGGTACATATAAAAAGTCGCCAGCATGAACAGGAACTTTTCGTAATAAATGATCCCAATCATGTTCATCGATCATTTTTTGTAATTCTTGGCGTGACTTGGCATTATGACCATAATACATTACAGCACCTTCATCAGCTTTAATTACATACCAGCATTCTGTTTTTCCTAGTTCGTTTTCATGTTCTTGAGCATATTGATCATCTGGATGCACTTGAACTGAAAGATCTTGTTTTGCATCCAAAATTTTGGTTAATAGTGGAAATACATCACCTTTCGCATTTCCAAAAACTTCGCGATGATTTTGCCAAACCTCATCAAGTGTTTCACCTTTATAAGGACCATTTTCTACAATTGCTGGACCATGTTCATGTGCTGAAATTGCCCAGCACTCTCCAGTATGATCACTTGGAATATCATATCCAAATTCAGTTTTTAATCGATTTCCACCCCATATTTTTTCTTGAAAAACTGGTTTTAAAAACATTGGTTCTGTCATCATATACTACCTTCATTTCATAAATGTATATACATTTATTTTAGCAACACTTTTTCCAAATGTAAACGCAATCATTTCTATAAAATAAACTTTTCTACAATTTGATCACGCCGTTTTAAAAATTCTTCATTGTCACTACTTGGATGAACCCGATTAGTTAATACAATTAATCCTCGATGCTTTTGTTTATTTAATACTATGAAAGTTCCAGTATATCCTGTATGGTAAATCCAAGGAGTGCGATCTTTTTTAGAAAAACGCAAATCCCAACCTAAAGAACGACCTAAATGGTGCGTTGTCCAATCTTTAAAAAGTGAATCAATGGTGGTAGTCTTTAAAACTTTATTTTGACAACGATCACCAAAAATCCATTCAGAGAATTTAATTAAATCATTTAATGTCATAAATAAGCCGGCAGAAGCACAGTGTTCTTTTAAAATAAATGCTTTAGGATCATGTACACTTCCCTGAATTAGTCCTCGCTTTTTAGTCACTTCAGTCGGCACACAATTAGCTTTTACTGGATTAAAAGTACTTTCCATTAAATTTAGTGGCTTTAAAACTTCATTAGTAATAACTTGGTGGACATTTTGCTGATAGATTTGTTCAATAATTTGTCCTAACATAATCAATCCCACATCTGTATAGACTACTTTTTGATCAAACCACTCTGCTACAGGAAGCGCATCAAGCGCAGCTAATAATTGATCTGCAGGTAATTGATTACGATGAGGAATGTATCCTGAAATTGCTGATGTGTGAGTTAGTAGATGTCTTAAAGTAACCCGTGAATCTTTAAAAAGAGGAATAAAATCACAGACCCGATCATCTAAAGAAAGCCTTTCTTCTTCAACTAAATGCAATATTACACTCGTTGTTCCAACTACTTTTGTTAAGGATGCAACATCATAAAGCATTCCCCAATGAAGTGGTTTTTCTGTGGGAACCAATTGACTTTTTCCAAAAACTTCAACTTCAGTTTTTTCTTTATCAAGAATTGCATATGAAATTCCGGGAACAACTTTTTCGGTCACTAGTTTTTTTAAATCATTTTTTACATCGTGATCTAACATTCAAATCCTCCTGTTTCAGTTGATTAATATATTGAATTTTAAACTCCCCATTTTCATAATCTACTAAGCTTGCTCTTGAATTATCTAACAAGAAAAGTGGGACATTTCCATATAAATTTTCAATAAAATTAGATAAGATTAATCCATGAGTTACAATTAAAATATTGCATTCTTGATCGCCATACTCATCACCAATTAACTTCAATGCTCGTTTAAACCGTTTATTTAAATGTGCTGAATCTTCAATTTTTTCTGTTCCATCCATTGTCCTAAAAATTTTAATTAGTTCACTAACATGCTCCTCGTTTAAAAAAGCACGCAATATCTTTTTTAACCCCAATGTCCGTAATGCTTGAGGGATCAATTTTAAATTTTTAGCTTCTTCAAATTGACCAAAACTCATTTCACGTAAGTCTGGATCTTGATATACAGGCGGAATTCTCCGTTTATTTTCTTCTAAAATGTATTGTGCAGTATCTTGAGTGCGTTTTAAATCACTCGTAAAAACAACCTTGAATTGAATATTCCTTAACTCATATCCTAACCGCTTAGCCATCCGAATTCCCCGTTTTGTTAATGGGGAATCAGTAATGCCTTGTAAACGTGCTTCCCGATTTAATTTTGTTTGTCCGTGTCTGACAAGGTAGAAATGCACAACTGCCACTATAAAATTCCCCTTTCGTAGCTACTAATTATTTCTATTATAAACCAAAGATAGGTTCTATATAAGCTATCATGATTACTCTTTTTCAAAATTCCTGTTAAAATATAATTAACTTATTGGAGAGAAGGATTTATTGTGGAATTAAAATATGATCCAATTTACACTACTTTAAAACAAATTAACAACCATCCTAATATGATTCTTAAAACTAAAAATCCTTATAGTAATGTAATTCAGCTTTTCATTTCAGACTCAATTCCAATTAATGATGCATCATTTTATTTTCCTACAAATAAATTAATGGTTAATCGTTTACCTGACAGTTTTGTCCAAGATCATCGTAATCTTTTGGAAAAATATTGGCACCACACACATGCATTTGAAAAAAATTTCACTTTTAAAGAAGTTTGGGCAACAACTGCCCACTTAAACACAGCTAAAGCATTTTTAATTGAACTATCCTTTGAATGAAAATAACCTAAGATTAATCTAAATTAATCTTAGGTTATTATTTTAATCATCTAAATCTTCTTCAATGTTTAACCCATACAAATCATTAACTGGTTCATCCTTTTTAACTTGATGCACAACAACTAATGCAATTGCACCTTTTGCAGAAACATATCCAGCAAATTGGGTAATTTCTTCAACTTGATAAACAAGACCATCAGCATTATAAATATATTGACCTACTTCAGGCATCACTTCAAATTCAGCTTTATTCATTCGATAATAATCTTCATTATGAATATCGTGCATCACAATTAATACTTTATGCATCTTTCTTGCCTTCCCTCTTTAAGCTTTTGTTAATATTATACATGACAAAAAGAAGTTGAACACTTTAAATTTATTGTTCGGTTAAAACTTAATAATTTTCTTATGCCACTAAAATCTTGACATTCGATCTAATTTAAACTAAAATGATTAAGAAATTGGGTATTCGCCAAATTGGTAAGGCAGTGGACTCTGAATCCATAACTTACAGGTTCGATCCCTGTATACCCAAATTAAGCTATTATATACATGGTTGAAGAGCGATAAACGTTGAGTTTATGGCTTTTTTATTTTTTGTATGTCGTTTAAAAATGATGTGTAAAGATACTAAAGAGACCCTAAATTATAAATATGTTTGTCCGTTCTTATAATTACAAGAAATGATATAATAAATTTTATATATTAACAAATTATGAATTTGCTAGCCACATTTTTATGAGGGCTTTTTTATTTTATGATAGCAAAATGTGATACTAACTATAAAGGAGCTTGTTTATGATAATAGGTATATATACTAATAACCAACCACAAACATTAATGGTTAAAGAAAAAATAATTAATTTACTAAATAAAAAATCAATTACAGTAAATAATAAAAATCCTCAAATTGTAATCTCAATAGGAGGAGATGGAACTTTTTTAGGAGCATTTCATAAATATAGTTATTGCATAGATAAGATAACATTAGTGGGAATACATACAGGACATCTAGGATTTTATACTGATTGGTCAAATAACAACTTAGAGAAACTAGTTGATTTAATTATTAATACTAGTCCTAAAATAATTAGTTGCCCAATACTAAATGTTAATATTGAATATTTAACTGGTGCATCACAAACGCTATTGGCATTAAATGAATCTACCATACGTAAAAACAATTGCCAAACACAAGTTGCAAATGTTTATATTAATGGAAACTTTTTTGAAGAATTTCGTGGAGATGGTCTTTGCTTTTCAACTCCTACAGGTTCAACTGCATATAATAAATCAATAGGAGGCGCTATTATCGACCCTGATATTGAAGCTTATCAAATGTCAGAAATTGCTTCATTAAATAATGTAGTTTTTCCAACATTAACATCATCAGTTATAGTTCCCAAGAATAAAAAAATTTGTGTAGAATTATTAAACCCTGATAATACATCACTAACTGTTGATCAAAAACTTATTGAAACCCCCATTAAAAAAATAACTTTCTCACTATCTAAATCTAAATTAAGAATTGCTCATTATTGTAAGGATAATGACTTTTGGGAAAGAGTTCAACATTCTTTTATAGGAACTAGTAAAAAATAAATTACTATTTAAAATCTACAAACCACATTTCTTCAATGTGGTTTGTTTTTATGTAGTTTACCTCTATTCAGTCAGTATAATTATAAATAGTTAAATTTTACTTAAATATCCCCCGCCGTACATTTACAAACAGGAAAGCGTGCAATGGAACTTTCGCTCACACAGAATACATTTTTGAATACCAAAATTTTTCAGAACCTATCATAACTTAGCAAAAACTTCACAAACCTTGATATATCAATAAATAACCTCATTTTAACAATCTGCTATATATGCTCCAATTCCTACAAAATAGCGTTAAAGGTGTGAACAAAAATTATAGCAAGCGTGAACAAAATTGTATTATGCAAATTACTATTATCAATGATATATGTTAGCATTTGTTAGCATTCTTATAGAATGCATCCAATTATATAAAACAACGCCATATTTTAACATTATAGGCGTTTTTATATTGATAAGTGTAATTTATACTAAATGGTTTTTAAAACTGCTATATGAATAAATTAAAACATCAAAAAAAGCCCTCATCACTAACTGATAAGAGCTAAAAGTAAAGGAATAAATATCTTTATAATTTACACCATTCATCATTATTAACTATAAATAAAAACTTCGCTCACTTTCAGGAGCGAAGCACTGGTTGATATTCTTTCACTCACTTACTAGAATAAAAGCTCTTCATCAACCATCTTTAGTATAGTTTCTTTGTTCTAAAAGTACAACTATTTGCTCCTAAATTTCATAATTAAACTTTCATATATAATAAAAAGCTCTCAATGCCAACGCAATGAGAGCAAAAATTACAATATTTTAGCAAAATAATTTCATGGTTTAAATATAATATACCTGTCATCTACATTCAATAAAAAGAGACGTCTTGCAACACCTCTAATAATAGATATCCCCTAAAAGTGTAATTTAAGTACATTTGTTATTCTAACATAGTAAATAATTTCAGTGTTAGTATTTGCTACTGATAACAACTTTACATTAATAACATTTAAAACCGCTATAAACGCCGATATTTAGCAATTATCACTATATTAAAAACCTTGATATTGTAAACTTTTGTAAACCTTATTTATGCTATTTTTCTATCGTTTCTAAACATGGATAATTAAATAAAATAAAAAAACTGGAGATTATCCAGCTTTGCTTAAATTTTATATTAAAAAAATAATGTCATTAATGCTAATATAGGCAAGCCACCTTGTGTAACGATTATTTTTTTCTGACTTATAATACTGCCATATATTGCTACTAATATGATATAGACTAAAATCATTAGTATAATCAACTTACTGTCATAGATTAATCCCATTAAAAGCATAGGAGCTAGTAGTAAATTATAAACACCTTGATTTTTTATTAAGGTATTAACATAACTGTTGTCTAATTCATTAAGTGGAATTTTAAAAATTTTACTTGTTGTTTTTGATTTCGGAATAATTGTTTCAATGGTAAATATAAAAATACATTCAATCATTATTGCTACAACTAGTCCCTTAGTTAGCAAATTCATATTATCCTCCTTATGTAATTTAATAGAGTAAAGATTTATTTTATCATAAAATTTTTCAGAATGCCCCTACCAAAAATATTTTTATTTCTGTCTTTTTAGCAAGAAATAATGGTAATGTGTGCGCTCTTCCATCTTTATAAAACGGGGCGGGGATAAGATCGTACTTTTGACCAAAAGTAATAAGCCAATAATAATTACATTTGAGGATGCATTAGAAGTGATTAAAAAGTTTTAAAAACGAATTTATTGTAAAAGTATGCGCGTGTCCGCTCCTAGCACAATATTTCATTAAAATTTTTTACCCAGGAGGCCATATTCTAACGTTACAATCGTTTTTATATTGATAAGTGTATTTATTATATACTAAACGGCTTTTAAAATTGCTATATGAATAAATTAAAACATCAAAAAAGCTCTCATCACTAATAATGAGAGTAAAAAGTACAGTTAATATTATAACTAAAAATATTTGTAAATTAAAAATATTGCCAAGAAGAAGATCATTGTTATTATTATTATTGTTATATATGCTAATTTAATATGCTCTATAAAAAAACATACATTCTGTTTAAATATTCGGGAAATCTTTCAATTCTATTATTTATATCATCAAAAAATTTGTTTAAATATGATTTACTTAAAATAGAACCAAGGACTGACAAAGATAGTACTAGAACTGTAATAATTGGTCCCACTAGCGCTTTGAATAAATCTAAGTTGTCAACACCGATACTTTTGTATAAAGTGACAATAATATCCGTTGTTATAGAGAATATTAAGTCCATTGCTAAAAAAAATATTACAAGCAAAGTAAAAAGAGTAGTAGTTAAGACTATAATTTTATACATTATATTAACAATATAACTAGCTACTATATCAAGTACACTTAATAATTTATAATATTTATTTTGATTACTACATTTATTTGACTCTCCAATTTTTTCGTATCCAAAAATACATTGCATCATAAACACAACAACGAAAAATATTATATAAAAAACTATATATACTAAGAAAACTTTTATTATATTCTCGGGTATTCTATTCAAGTTGTATATTTTCTCAATGTTAATTGAACTAACAGCCATCTTAAAACACCTCCCTTATAGTATCTTTATTATTGTAGTTACATTAGTAACATCTAAAATCGCTATAAACGCCTATATTTAGCAATTATCACTATATTAAAAGACGCGATTTTGTGAAACTTTGTGAAATTTTTATGTCAGGTTTTGTCAGGTTTATTGTTGGGGTTTGTTAGATAGTAAAAAATAACCGTGAATAATCACGGCTACAATATTTTATTTAACTTGGTTATATAGATATTTTTTAAAGCCTTTTAATTTATCTTGAATATTATTATATTCAGCTTCATTTGCCATTTCGGGATATTTCTCACAACATTCTAAATAATCATCAAAGCTTAAACCAGCAGCAATCAAACCAATTTCTAACTGTAAGCTATTTAAATGTTGATTGAGTTTCTTAGTATTATCTAGCAAGTTATTATATTCTCTTATCTCTTTATTATATTTTTCAATTTCATCAGGATCATTTAAATCATTGATAATCATTTTATTTTTACATATCAGATTAAATGGAAATTTAAAAGTGTAGGTTCGCTTTGCAGTTATTTGTTTAAAGCTGTGTCGAATAGTATTTATTTACTAAATCATTAATATTATATATGACTGTTTGTGTTAGAAACTTAACAGAAATTGTATTACCATTAATGGTTATTATTCCTGTTGAATCAGAGGTTACTTGTCAATGACATTATTTAAAAACATAATGTCTTGTGAAGATACATTGCTTGGACCATTATATGCATTTACATAGGCAAGCATTTCAATAACATCTTATGATGGCAAATTCTCATTAGTAGCTACCTAATTAATATGTATATATGTATTAATTGATAAATAAACTTTAATATTCGTAATTTACAGAATAAAATGATTAATAATAAAAAATTAATCTTTTGAATATTTATGAGGTAAAATTTCATTTCTTGATATTAATTTCTATCTAATAAAAAAAGACCACAACTTACTGTAGTCTTTTTTATTATTTAATTTTGTTTTATACAGTATGATGAACTGAAATGAATAAGTTATTATTAGTTAGGTCTTCCATTGAAATTTTAGTTTGTTCAACTCCTACATAGGAATCGCCAACTTTTTCATACAAATATAATTTATCGTGACTTCCACTTAACATTGCTTCAATGTCAGCTCTAATCATTTCCCCATCAATATTGGAATCTTGTTCTCTTACTAAAGAAACAACATTGGACATTACAATTGGTTCAATCATTCCATTTAAATTTTTCTCATTATTTTCAATAACATCATAAACTAATTGTTCATGGTTAGTCTTTCTTCTTTCAGACATAAAATCATCCCTTTCATGGCAAAGTATATCATCTTTGTCATCAAAACCGGAATATTAAGCATTTTTATACAAAAAAAGCTTCGTTCCTTTCCTTAGAGGAACGAAGACTTCAGTTGAATTGCTTTCACTCTCCTACTAGAATAAAAGCTTTCTTCATCAACCATCTTTATAGTATCTCATTGCTCATCATTATTCAAACAATAAGTCCTGAACTATGCATTTACTTTTGAAAATGCCTTTGCATGTTTTTTCAAATAACGAAGTAATTCGGTTTCGTTATCAAATTCACGTGGATGATGTTGTCCATGTAATCGTAAAATAATTTTATTAATTTTAATTCGACCAGTCCAAGTATATGTGTGATCTACAATAAAGCGATTATTTAATTTCTTTCCTTTTTCACCAAATTTTAGCACGTATACTTTCTCAGGAACGATTAATGGATTAACGTGCTCTTTTTCATATTCAACCCCATGAGCTCTTAAAAAATGTTTTGTTTTTTTAAGCATGTTATTCCTCCTTACCTGATTTTATTATTCTCTACCTAATTATAGCAGCATTTCAATAACATTCTATTAAAAAGCATCTATATAATAATATACTAAAAGACTGTGATTCGCACAGTCTTTTTGTCAATATTATCACCCGTACGGGGATCGAACCCGCAACTCCGCCTTGAGAGGGCGACGTCTTAACCAATTTGACCAACGGGCAAATTTACTTCTACTATGATATCACAATTTTCATAAAAGTCAAATCAATGACTTTTATAATTTTTAATAACAAAGTAGCATAATGTTACGAATAAAACCAAACACCAACATAAACTAAATATGCCAACTAGTGTAAAAAATTGAATATTGAAAATTCCTCCTCCTACTAATGTTACTAAAGTAAAAATGCTCCACTTAACCAATTTAATCTTTAAAGATTTGATTTCATTCTCCATTTGACTTAATCTTCCCACCAATTATCAAAATCATTCATTAAATTGCGGACTGCTTTTCCCCGATGACTTACCTTATTTTTTTCTTCAGTTGAAACTTCCGCAAATACCTTCTTTAAGTCAAATGAATAGAATAGTGGATCATATCCAAATCCCTGATTTCCGCGTTCTTCTTCTAAAATTTTTCCTTGAGCTTCTCCACTTACACTTAAAGCTTTTTTATGTGGATGAGTTACTACAATTGAAGTGTAAAAATGAGCTGTTCTTTTCTCAGTTGGAATGCCTTGTAATTCCTTTAATAATTTTTGGCGATTAGCTTGATCATCATGATCACCGGCATAACGAGCTGAATATATTCCTGGTGCTCCATTTAAGGCATCTACACAAAGGCCTGAATCATCTGCTAAAACGGTCATATCAAATTTTGTAGTTAATGCTTGGGCTTTAATAGTCGCATTTTCTTCAAAACTAGATCCATTTTCAATAATTTCAGGAATTTCACTAGAATCTAAATCCAACAATGTAATAACATCAAATCCTTTTGGCTCAAAAATTTTTCTATATTCAATTGCTTTTCCTTTATTTTTAGTTGCGATCAAAATTTTTCTCATCAAATTATGCCTTCCAGTCCTTAAATTTATTTTTATTTTATCATTCATTTAACAATTTAGTAAGAATTTTATCAAATAAAACGGTATAATGAATAGTAATAGCTAATAATTTGCAAGGAGTTTACCATGGAAACTAATTTTTATACAAAAACATTGTCAAATCAAAGTGGTACCACTTTTGGAAGCGAAATTTTACGTGATATTTTAGTTCCTGCCTTAGTAGGACATAATGAAGATATTTTATATTGGTCTGGGAAATTAATTGCTCGCAAATTATTACTTGCAAGCAACAGTGATTTACGTTTATTTTTTGAATATGCTGGCTGGGGTAATCTAAAACATGTTAAATCCAAAAAAGATCTTCATGTTTTTGAACTTAGTGGTGAATCAATCAAAATGCGGCTATCAGTTGATGAAAATGCTGATTTTAAAATTGAAGCTGGTTTTATTGCTGAAACATATCAACTTCATGACCACCACGTTGCAGAAGCTTCAATTGATAAAATTGATAAAGATAAAAAAATCGTAACTATTAGCATTCACGTTGATCCTCAAACTTCTATTAATGAAGAAAGTACAAGTGAACCATTCTCAATGATTGAATTTGATAAAGTTCAAAAAGAGGCTCAGCGAGTTTCTTCTGATTCTTCAAATGAAATAACTGAAAAAGTTAAGAATGAAGAAGATCAAAAAACAGCGGATTAAAATCCGCTGTTTTTTTACTCTTCTGTTTTAGTTTCAATGATTGTTGGTTTTGCAAAATTTTGATCAAAATTAAGTGTGAAATGCATATGATCTTTTCCTAAAATCGTATTTGGGAAAAGGTCAGTTGCGTTTTTCAAATATTTTTCTGGGTGCCGCATTGCTTGTGAGTAATGTGTTAATACCATTTCTTTTACATGACCCTTTTTGGCTTGTAATGCAGCTTCTGCAAAAGTCATATGCATTTTTTGTTTTGCTTTTTCTTCATCATCATTTGAACCAAAGTTTGCACAACTTAAAAGCAAATCTGATCCCTCAATAAACTTTGGAATTTCAGGTGTTGGACGAGTATCTGTAACCCATGAAACTCGCATTCCTTTGCGTGCATCTCCTAGAACCATTTCTGGAGTATAAGTTTTTCCTTCAAATTCAACTGGTTCATGCTTTCTTTGCAAATCTCCCCAAATTCGTTGCGGAACTTGGTTTTCTTTAGCTTTTTGAGGATCAAATTTAGGATTACGTTTTAAATCAACGCGGTATGCAAAATTTGGTCGCGTATGTTTTACGGGAAGTGCACTAATTGATAATTCACCATGGATCCACTTATTGTTAATTACAATTGGTTCATTTGGTTTAGGATCCTCAATAATATTAATGTCATAGTTTAACCATGGCATAATTACCCGAAATCCTTTCATCACATCTTTGATTCCCTTAGGTCCAATTAATGTGATCGGTTCAGTTCTTCCAGTATTACTTGTAGTTCCTAAAATTCCTTGAAGTCCAATTACATGGTCTCCGTGTAAATGCGTAATACAAATTACATCTAATGACTTAAAACCACTTCGAACGGCACGCATTGAAACACCAGTGCCTTCACCTGCATCCATTAAAATTTTACGTCCCTTATATTCAATAATCGCTGATGATAAATAACGATCTGGCAACGGAATACTGCCACCAGTTCCAAGTAATGTTACATCAATCATTGAACTTACCTCTTTTCTTTAATTTTCTACATATAACGTTACGCTATTTTGCAGTAAATGTACAAAATAAAGATTTATAAGTTCATTTAATTCTATGATTACTTAAAGTTAACGATTGTCGCACCATTTCCACCAGAATTAGGTGGAGCATAATTAAAGCTTTTAACTGCTTTATTATTTTGTAAATACTGTTTAATTGCTTGTTGTAAGGCACCTGTGCCTTTTCCATGAATAATCGTTACTGAAGGATAACCTGCAAGTAATGCTGAATCAATATAACGATCAACACTCATTAATGCCTCTTCTTTTGTTTGTCCTCTTAAATCAAGAGTAGTTGATAATCCGACAGAAGAACTGCGCTTAACCTTTACGCTTGAATGCATTGTTTTAGGTTCTTCAACCTTAATTTTTTCTAAGTCATCAGTTTCAATTTTCATCTTTAAAATGCCTAATTGAACTTCCCAATGATTATCATCAATTTTTCGTAATAAAACACCTTTTTGTCCATAAGACTTAACGAGTACATCATCATTTACATGAAATTCTTTTTGATTTTTAGCACGTTTTAATACCTTATTTTTCTTCAAATTAAGGGGTTGTTCTAAATTATTTAATTTCGTTTTAGCATCTACTAGCTCGCTTTCCTTTACTGCATTAACGCCATTTATTCGCATTTTCCGTAAATCCGCAATAATTTTGTCCGCTTTCTTTTGTGCTTCAACTACAATCTCATTAGCGTGTTTTTTAGCTTGATTTAATTGCATTTCTTTTTGACTTTCAAATTTTTCAAATTCAACTGATAAATCATGATGTAATTTTTCGGCTTCTTTAAGATGTTTTTTATAAAATGCTTGTTTTTCTTCTGCATCATGTCGCTTTTGCACTAAATCTGAAATCATTTCATTAAGATCTTGACTATCTTGACCTACCAGTTGCCGTGCAGTTTGCACAATTGTTTGCGGCAATCCTAATCTTCTTGAAATATCGAAAGCATTACTTCTTCCTGGAATTCCAATTAACAAATGATAGGTAGGTTGAAGAGTTTCACTATCAAATTCCATTGAGGCATTAATTGTTTGTGGCCTTTCAAAACCATATGCTTTTAGTTCTGGATAATGGGTAGTTGCAACTACATAACTTCCCTTAGCTCCAATTGCATCTAAAATTGCTATCGCTAAAGCGGCTCCTTCTTGAGGATCAGTTCCTGCACCTAACTCATCAAATAATATTAATGACTCAGCAGTCATTTGCTTTAAAATTTCTACAATATTAGTCATATGTGATGAAAAGGTACTTAAACTTTGTTCAATGGACTGTTCATCACCAATA
This sequence comes from Ligilactobacillus sp. LYQ135, assembly GCF_053711055.1. Lineage (NCBI taxonomy): Bacteria > Bacillati > Bacillota > Bacilli > Lactobacillales > Lactobacillaceae > Ligilactobacillus > Ligilactobacillus sp. LYQ135. The sequence continues at coordinate 242,309 of NZ_JBSJYT010000002.1, forward strand.
TCCGCAAAAATATTATCAAATATTCCAATGCGACTTTCTTCGTTTGTCGGAATAAATAATCCCGATTGTCCCATTAACTGAATTAATCCTAATGTTTTTAAAGTAATCGTTTTTCCACCTGTATTAGGTCCTGTAATTACAATTGCTTGATAATCTTTCCCTAAAGCAATATCATTTTTCACTACAGTTTTAGGATTAAGAAGTGGGTGCCATGCTTGTCGTAAATAAATGTCATTTTCTGGAGAAATTTCTGGCAAAGCACCATTAATTTCCTTAGCATACTGTGCTTTAGCATTAATAAAATCCATTTGTCCTAAAATTAATGCATTTTGTGCTAATTCACGAGTATAAGGAGCGATTAATTTTGAAAGTTCTTTTAAGATCCGCTGAATCTCTTCTTTTTCAGCTAATTGTTGTTGCTTTAACCGGTTATTTAAGTCAACAATGGATTGAGGTTCAATAAATAAAGTTTGTCCTGAGGCACTTTGGTCATGCACAACTCCTCCAAACTGACTGCGATTTTCAGCTTTAACTGGAATTACATAACGATCATTTCGAATTGTTACTAATGAATCACTTAAATATTTTGCTTTACTTCCCCGCGTTAAACTTGATAATTTATCCCGAATCAATCTTTCAGTATTTTCAATTTGTTTTCTTAAACTTTTAAGTAAACTTGATGCATCATCTGTAACGTGACCATCACTTTCAATTGACACTAGTAATTGTTTACTTATTTCAGGAATTGTTTGGAGTTCTTCATTTAGTTTTGAAACATACTTTAGCTCAATTTCCTCATCTGCTAATTTTCTAAAAAAGTTTTTAATTACATTAGTTGCTCGTAAAACCTTAGCAATCATAGCTAATTCTTTACCATTCAAGGTAGCATTGATTTCAAGCCTTTTTAATTGCGCTTTAATATCTAATAATTGAGACATTGGAATGCCACCTTTTAATCGTAAAAGATCCGCTCCATCTTGAGTTTCATTCAAATTTTGTTGTACTTCTACAATATCTGAACTAGGATGTAAATTCAAAGCTAACTTCTGTCCATTTTCAGTTACAGTATATTCCGCTATTTTTTGACGAATTTTATCATATTCAAGTGTTTTCAAAATTTTAGGATTCACTTAACATCCTCCTTTCATCACTAAATTTAATCAGAATAATTATTAAAAATATCTTTTGAAAAAATTGGTGTTTTCGTTAAAATCCATTGAGCTACAGTTGATTCTTGCACACTTTGCTGTACACTTGTATTTGGCCAAGCTGACATTAATAATAAACCAAAGAAAATTACAATATACATTAAAAGAGTCGACAATGCTGCACCTGCAAGAGCATTTACTTGTGAAATTAATGGTAACTTAGTAATTCCATTAATTGTACGTGCAATTATGCGATATACAATACTGCCTAAAATTGCAATTATCCAAAATGATAAAACTTGATAAAATAAATTGGAAAAATTTGCATTGTCACTTAATGACGGAAAAATTCCTGCTAAAGCCACTCCCATTGGCTTAGCTAAAAAAATAGCTAATAAAAATACAACTACATACCCTGCTACACTCATTAACGTCATTAGTAAACCACGTTTAAATCCAAAGCGAAACGCAATAATTAACAGTAAAATAATAATTAATGTTATTAACATTTAACCACCTACATTAATCTAACTGTGCTTTTAATTTATCCAACTCTTCTTGTTTATCTAATTGATCTGAAACCGCATTGATTGCTAATAAAAGTGCGGCTTTTTTTTCTGATAATGATGGCATCATTTTTTTTATTGTTGCTAATTCTTGATTAGCAACTTCCATCACTGCATTCATATGTTCTGGAGTACTTTTACCAATAATTGTAAATTCTTCTCCATCAATTTCGACTTTAAATCTTCTCTTTCTTTCTGGCATTGCAATCCACCCTTTCAAAAACTCAATATCTTTAATTTTAGCATATTTCGTCATTATTAGTTGCTACTAAAAGAAAAAAGCTGCGCATAAATGCTCAGCCTTTTCTTATAAACTTACTTTTATTTTATTGCATATTTTCGTCATTCAAGAAAGTATCAAGAACACCTTCAACCATATCCCATTCTTCATCACTTTCAATGTCATATAATTCAGCATCAGTTGCATCCCCGTTTTCATCTGGATCAAATGCAAATGCCAAAACATCGACTTGTTCTTCTGGTTCTGAGCCAGCTGGAATCAATAAAATATATGATTTACCATAATCTTCTGATTCAAATGTAAATAAAATTTCATATAAACTTTCATTGCCTTGATCATCAACAAGAGTAATTAAGTTATCTTGTGCTTGATCTTGATTTTTTTTCGCCATTTTAATCCTCCTATAGTAAATTAACTAGTTTTCCCTTGCGATCGAGATAGTTTTGTAAAATTAATGTTGCAGCTAATTTATCAATTACTTGATATCTTTTCTTACGTGAAGCATCTGCTTCTTCAATTAACATTCTTTGTGCTTCAACGGTAGTTAATCTTTCATCTTGATAATCAATTGGTAAATCAAGTTTTTGTTGAAGCATTTCTCCATAATGCTTAGCTGCTTCAACGCGTGGGCCTGAGGTATTATTCATATTTTTAGGCAAGCCTATCACAAAACCCACAACGTCATTTTGATGAGCAAGTTCAACAATGCGGTCAAGTCCAAAAATTTCTTCATCTTCATTAATGCGAACAATTTCCACACCTTGAGCCGTCCATCCAAGTTGGTCACTTACAGACACACCAACTGTTTTTGAACCAACATCTAGTCCCATTATTCGTGCCAATTAATATTCATATCCTCTCTTTTAAGATATGAACGAACTAGTTCTTCAATAATTTCATCACGTTCATATTTTCGAATTAAGTTGCGTGCATTTTCAGCCCGGGGGATATATGCAGGATCACCTGAAAGAAGATACCCAACAATTTGGTTAATTGGGTTATACCCCTTTTCTTCTAAAGCATTGTATACTGTTTGCAATGTTTCATGGATTTCTTTGCGTTCACCTTGATTGTAATCAAAAAAAACTGTTTTATCTGAACTCAAAATCGACACCTCCCGTGACATTTCACAATTCCATTTTACTAGAATTCTCTTCAGGTAACAAATAAATATTTTATATTGCTTTGATAATGCAATACAAACTGCTAAAAGTCAACTATTTTGTTTACTCATTATAAAAAAGCTGGATAAACCAGCTTTTTTATCAAACTATTTTTCAAGCCACTCTTTTGCTTTTGTTAAAGCATCATTTAAACCTGCAGGATTCTTACCACCAGCTTGGGCTAAGTTTGGTCGGCCACCACCGCCACCACCTACTAATGGGGCAATTTCTTTAATTAAATCTCCTGCTTTTAAGCCTGCTTTCATTGCCGTTTCACTCATTGCAGCAATCAAGTTAACTTTGCCATCATCTGTTGCAGTTCCTAAAACTAAAACATCTGATAAATTCTTTGATTTCCATTGATCAGCCAATTGGCGTAATTGACTCATTCCCGAAACTTTTACTGTAGCTGCAATTAAAGTCTTGCCATTAACTTCTTGCACATCTTTAAAGACATCATTGGCTTGTTGACTTGCAAACTTATCTTCTAGTGCTTGTTTTTGTTGTTCTAATTCTTTAACTTGAGCCAAAGTTTGGTCAACTTTATGAGGCACATTTTTAATTTGAGCCACTTTCAATTGATCAGCAACTTGATTTAACAATTGGTTACGTTGTTCTAAAAATTCAAAAGCTTCTTTTGAAGTGACCGCTTCAATTCTACGAACACCTGCACCAACACCAGATTCTGAAACAATCTTAAATAAACCTAACTCACTTGTATTATTTGCGTGATTTCCTCCGCAAAATTCCATTGAGTAGTCTCCAATTTTTACAACTCGAACTTCATCGCCATACTTTTCACTAAATAAGGCAATTGCGCCCATCTTCTTTGCAGATTCAATATCGGTTTCAATTGTTTCTACTGGAAGTTCAGCCCAAATCTTGTCATTTACAATTTTTTCAACTTGTTTTAAATCTTCTTCAGTTACAGAGCCAAGATTTGTGAAGTCGAATCGTAAATATGTTGGTTCAACTAATGAACCTGCTTGATGAGTATGTTCACCTAAAACATCACGTAAAGCTTGATCCAATAAGTGAGTTGCAGTATGATTTTTTCTTACCTTATCATGACGTTTTTTATCAACTTCTAATTGATAATTTGCATCCTTAAACATCTTTTTCAAGACTTTCACCGTATGCATATTTTGTCCATTAGGAGCATGTTGAACATCTGTAACTTTAGCAACTACTTCATCATTTTCGTCTTTAATGATTCCTTGATCTGCAACTTGACCACCCATTTCAGCATAAAATGGAGTTATTGAAAAAATCATCTTAACTTCTTGATTAGCATCAATTTCATCTACCAATTGATCATCGCTAATAATATCTTTTAAGACTCCCATGGCAGTTAACCGATCATAACCAACATATTCACTTTCAGTTTTAATATCAGTTAATAATCCGTTTTGAACTCCCATTGATTTTTCGCTTGAACGCGCATTTCGTGCACGTTTCTTTTGAAGATCCATTTCAGCATCAAATTCAGTTTCATTTACACCTAAACCTGCATCTTGAGCATATTCAAGTGTAAGTTCCAATGGAAAGCCATAAGTATCATATAGCTTAAATGCTGTTTTTCCATCAATTTGAGTTTGGCCTTCTTTTTTAGCACTTGCAATCACTTGATCTAATAATTGCATTCCATCCTTCAATGTATTGTTGAAACGTTCTTCTTCCATTTTAATAACTTTTTGGATAAATTCAGCTTGTTCCAAAACTTCAGGATATGCAGATTGCATAATTTTACCAACAACGGGAACAAGTTTATACAAGAATGCCCCATCAATTCCTAATTTTTGTCCATGAAGTTCGGCACGCCGAATTAATCTTCTAATTACGTATCCACGTCCTTCATTTGAAGGTAAAGCGCCATCACCAATGGCAAATGTAATTGCACGGGCATGATCTGCAATCACCTTAAATGAAACATCATCTTCAACATTTTGACCATACTTTTTACCTGCAGACATTGCAGCTGTTTTTTTTATAATTGGCATAAATAAATCTGTTTCAAAGTTCGTTTTAGCATGTTGGAAAACTGAAACAACCCGTTCTAAGCCCATTCCCGTATCAATATTTTTGTGAGGAAGAGGTTCATAAGTGCCATCTGGCTTATGATTAAATTCAGAAAAAACAATGTTCCAAATTTCAAGATAACGTTCATTTTCGCCACCAGGATAATTTTCAGGATCATCTTCAGCGACATTATTAAATTCTTGACCACGATCATAAAAAATTTCTGAATCCGGGCCACATGGACCTTCACCAATATCCCAGAAATTATCTTCAACTTCAAAAATATGATCTTCAGAAACGCCTACTGACATCCAAACTTTCTTAGAATCTTGATCTTCTGGATAAACAGTAATATAAAGTTTTTCTTTATCCATGTCGAACCATTCTGGACTAGTTAAAAGTTCCCATGCCCATGTAATTGCTTCTTTTCGGAAATAATCTCCTACAGAAAAATTACCAAGCATTTCAAATAATGTATGATGCCGAGCAGTATGTCCTACGTTTTCAATATCGTTTGTCCGAATTGATTTTTGAGAACTGGTTAACCGATGATTTTTAGGAACAACTGTTCCATCAAAATATTTCTTCATAGTTGCAACTCCAGAATTAATCCACAACAAAGTTGGATCATCTTGAGGAATTAAAGGTGCACTTTTTAAAACATCATGTCCTTTAGTTTTAAAAAAGTCGAGATACATTTGCCGAATTTCAGCACTTGATAATTCTTTCATAAAAATTCCTTTCCGTGAAAAATAAAAAGCATCATTGCATGTAAGGACGCCAAAGCGCGGTACCACCTTACTTGCAACGATACTAATCGAAACCACTTTAATTTATTTAATTGCTAATTCATTAACAGGGAGCAAATATAAAATAATATTAAACTTTCACACCAACCAAGTTTTCTCTGAAACATCATTATTATATCCATATCCTATTATTCCTAAAACAGTATAAGAAAAAATCATTAAATTGTCAATTGACCACTTACTTTTTGCGTGCTTGTTTTCTCGCTTGACGTTGTGCAATTCTGCGTTTTTGTTGTTGATCTCGCTTAATTGCACGCTGAATTTTTTTCTTGTACCCTGGTTTATGTTTCTTCTTTTGTTTATTGACCATTCCCTGCAATTTAGGATCCATTTTTTCACGTGTTCGTTGCCGTTTTTGTCGCCGATTGCGATCATATGAATCAACAATTTCACCATTTTTAATTGCCTTAGGCTTGAATTGAATTCCTAAATTTTCAAGTTCTTCAATTTTATCTTCTTCACTTGGATCATACAATGTAATTGCAGTTCCGCTTAATTTATTTCTTCCAGTCCGACCAACTCGGTGAACAAAAAATTCTAAATCAGTTGGTAAATCATCATTAATTACATGGGATACCCCTTGAATATCAATTCCACGTGCTGCTAAATCAGTAGCAACTACATATTGATATTCCAAATTTTGAACTGCTTTCATAGTACGTTTCCGTTCACGAGGTTGCAATCCACCATGAATTTTAGCAACTTTTAATCCTTGATGACGCAAATAATCGGTTAACTCATCTGCTCTTTCCTTAGTATTTGTAAATACTAAGGCTAAATATGGTTGTCCCATTGTAAGTAACTGATGAATCAAATGATTACGATTACGTCCTTTGGTTGAAATCAACCAGTTATCAATTGTGTCACTGATAATCGTTTGATTCTTAACGATTTCAATAACAGGATTTTCCATATATTTATTCAAAAATGGCTTTAATTTTTCTGGAATAGTTGCTGAAAAAACCATCATTTGCAAATCTTGTGGCAAAGATGAAGCAATTGCATCAGTATCATCTAAAAATCCCATATCTAATGTCATATCAGCTTCATCAACTACAAATTGCTTAACTTCATGAACATCAAGTGATTGAGATTTAATTAAGTCTAAAATTCTTCCCGGAGTACCTATTACAATTTGAGGTTGATTTTTAGTTAGTTTCTCAATTTGACGTTGTTTATCAGTTCCACCAACGTAGTTTTGAATACTAATTGGCTCTTCTGAAAAATGTGCAATTTGCTTAGCAGCATCATAAATTTGATATGCTAATTCACGACTAGGAGTTGTAATTACGGCTTGAACATTTTTAACTGGCATTAATTGCTGAAAAATTGGTAATAAAAATGTATGGGTCTTACCACTTCCAGTTTGAGATTGTCCAATTACGCTTTCACCTTTTAAAATGGTTGGAATTAACCGTGCTTGAACTGCAGTTGGCTGCTCAAATCCCATCTTTTTTAAAGCAGTATTTATAAATGGCTTAAATTTATAATCTTCAAAACTTTTATTCATCATTTTCTCCTGTATATGAAGCTGCTAACTGATCCATTTTATTAACAAACTCATTCAATTGTTCATCAGTTAAAGTATCCATTTTGGCACCACTTGCAAGTGGATGACCGCCACCGCCATATTCTTTAGCTAATCCATTAATAACAGGACCTTTTGAACGTAAATTCAAACGATATACTCCATCTTCGTCTTGAACAAATAATGTCCAGCAAAGGACTGTATCAATTTTACCAAGCACTGATACGATTGGAGCAGTTCCTGCAGGGCCTAAATCATATTGTTTAATTAAATCATGCGTTAATACAATGTAAGCTGCATGATGTTTCGTGATTTTCATATTTTCCCACACATATGCTGATAACTTAGCAATTCCTGGAGTAATTTCATCTAGTTTTCGATTCATTTCCGCTGCATCAATTCCATATTCGAATAATTGAGCAGTAATTCGCAATGTATGTGCAGAAGTATTATTAAACATAAACCGACCAGTATCGCCAATAATTCCAGCATATAACATTGCAGCTGCTTTCTTGTTCAAAACTAACTGACCATTTGAAGCATTTACCAAGTCAACAACCATTTCAGATGAACTAGAAGCATTTGTATTTACCCAGTAAATATCACCATAAGCATCGTCATTTGGATGATGATCAATTTTAATTAAAAATTTTCCGTTTTTATATCGTTGATCATCAATTCGAGGAGTGTTTGCGGTATCAATTGCAATCACCAACGCATCTTTATAAACGTCATCATCAATTTGATCCTCTGTTGTTATCCAAGTTAAACTAGGATTTTCTTCACCTACTTGAAAAACCTTTTTTTCTGGGAAATTATTCCGAATAATTTCAGCTAATCCACCTTGAGAACCATAAGCATCTGGATCTGGATTTTCATGACGGTGAATAATAATTGTATTGTATTTTTTAATTTGTTCAATGATATCTTGTTGAACTGCCATTTTTCTACTCCTCTCAAAAAATTCCTAATTAAAAGTATACAAAGAACCTTCAATTTTTTCAAAGTTCTAATTTTACATTTTCAAAGTCAAGTGGGTCTAAATTTGTCATTGTTAATCCTAATAAACGCACATCAATTTCATTATTTTGAGTATCATCAAATAATTGTCGTCCATAATATTCAATTGAATCAACTTGATTCGGAATATAATCATCAAAAGTAATTCTTTTAGTAATCGTTTGAAAATCACTGTTTCTAACTTTAATAACTAAAGTTTTTCCATGTTTTTGTTGTCGCTTTAGCTCATGAACAAGTCGATTGGCTGTTAAATTTAACTGCTCATCAACTTGTTCATTTGAACTTAGTGGCTGGTCAAAAGTTCGCTCACTTCCAATTGATTTACGCTCACGTTGCCATTCAATCGGACGCTCATCAATTCCTCGCACTCTTTGATATAAAATATGTCCCATCTTACCAAACTCAGTAATTAAGTCAATTTCACTCCATTGATATAAGTCTTCACCATTATCGATGCCTAATTGACGCATTTTAGGAGCAGTTTTTTTACCAACACCTCTAAATTTCTCAATTGGCAATGGAAATAAAAAATCAAGGACATCTTCTGCTTGAACAACTGTTAATCCTACTGGTTTACGATAATCAGATGCTAGTTTAGCTAAAAATTTATTATATGAAATTCCAGTTGAGCAGGTTAAATGAACTTTATCATATATTTCTTGCTGTAATCGATGTGCTAAAGTTACTGGTGAATTAATTTTCAATTTATTATCAGTTACATCTAAATATGCCTCATCAAATGCCACTGGTTCAACTTTATCTGTATATTGATGAAATATTTCATGAATTTGCTGAGAAACACGCTTATATTTAGGAAAATCAGGTCTTTTAAAATATGCCTGTGGACATAATTTTAGCGCTTTTGAAGCACTCATAGCAGAATGAACACCATAAGAACGTGCAATATAATTAGCCGTTGCAACTACTCCGCGGCCATTTGTATGTTGTGGATTGCGTGAAATTACAAGCGGTTTATTTTTTAATTGTGGGTTATCGCGCATTTCAATTGAAGCATAAAATGCATCCATATCAACATGAATAATTTTACGTGCTTGCTTCATTATACCTGACCTCCTAATTAATGTATAATCATTTTATACCGAATATTTGTTCGGGTCAATGATTATAATAAGGTGTCAAACTAACGGATTAAAAAAGACTGCAACTTGCGTCACAGTCTCTTTATTATCAATATCTTAGTGGATTAAACTCCCAATAGTTCCCATCGTGAATTAATAATTCATCTGCTTCACGCGGTCCCATTGTGCCACAATCATAGTTAGGAAAAATGGCAGGATCTTCATTGGATTCATTCCATGCTTTACGAATGGCATCAATAAATTTCCATGAGTAACGCACTTCTTCCCAATGAACAAAATTCGTTGAATCTCCTTTAATTACATCTAATAAGAGCTTTTCATATGCTTCAGGAGTACGTGCTTTTATTGTAGAGTTATGCTTAAAGTTCAACTTCACGCTACTTACCGGATAGTTTTCTTCGCTAACTTCTTTTTCATTTAGTCGTAAGCTAGTTCCTGGAGTTGGATCAATATTAATTGTTAATACATTTGAATTCAATTTCTCATTTGAAAAAATATTATTAGGCATATCTTTAAAGACAACATCAATGCGAGTTCCCTTTGTAGCCATTCGTTTACCAGTTCGAATATAAATCGGCACTCCTGCAAAATTCATGTTATTAACAAAAATTTTACCTGCTACAAAAGTTTCTGTCATTGAATTTTCGCTAACTTGACTTTCATCCCGATATGCAGGCATTCCATGAGCTGCCCCGTACTGTCCACGAACAAAATTGCGCCGAACCTCATCAGGTTCATAAATTTTTAATGCTTTCAATGCACTAATTTTTTCGCGTTCAATATCAACATCTTTATATGCAACCGGAGCATTCATTGTTAACAAAGAAACTAATTGTAAAATATGATTTTGAACCATATCTCGAAGTGCACCAACATTTTCATAATAGCCGGCACGCTCCTCTACCCCTAGGACTTCTCCTAAAGTAATTTGAATATTTGAAATATAGCGATTATTCCATAAAGAACTAAAAATTGGATTGGCAAACCGAATTGCATAAATACTTTGTGCCATTTCTTTTCCTAAATAATGATCAATTCTGAAAATATCTTTCTCATCAAAATATTGTGCAATATCATTATTTAATGCTTGTGCACTTTGCAAATTATGGCCAAATGGTTTTTCAATAACTAAACGATTAAATCCATTATCCGTAACTAATTTTTGTGATCTTAAATGTTGAGCGATTGTTCCGAAAAATATTGGTGACATTGCTAAATAAAAAATTCGGTTACCACCAATTTGGTACTTTTCATCCAATTTATCAGCTAATGCCTTCAAAGTTTCATAATGTGCCGTATCGTTAACATTATGTGCTTGATAATAAAAGTGACTTGCAAATTGATTAATTTCAATTGCATTGTTCTCCATTCCAGCAACACTATTACGTACAACTTCTTGAAGACGTTCATCTGTCCAAGGACGCCGTGCAGTTCCAATTACTGCAAATTCTTTTTTCAAAAATCCTTTTTGATAAAGATTAAATAATGCTGGATATAACTTTCGTTGAGCTAAGTCACCGGTTGCACCAAAAATAATAAATAATGATTTACGTTCTTTCAAAACAATCCCATCACTTTCAAGTTAATTTTACATTTTTATTGTACTATAAAAATAACTTTCGACAAGCGCTTTTTAAATTAGGTGGACACCTTTATCAACATAGATAACATCCCCAACGACACCTGTAGATAAATCACTCATTAAAAATGCACAAGTTCCGCCAATTTCATCTAAAGTAACTGAATGTTGATCAACAGTACGATTTTCTGATTCTTTAAGCAAATTAGCATGATCAGCAACTCCTGTAACTGCTAAAGTCTTCATTGCTCCTGCAGAAATGGCATTTACACGTACACCATATTTTCCCATATCACGCGCCAAATAGCGGACACTAGATTCTAATGCAGCCTTTGCAACTCCCATTACATTGTAGTTTGGAATTGCCCGTGTTGATCCCATATATGTCAATGTCACAATACTTGCTGGATCATTTAAAATCTTTTGGCCATACTTAGCAACTGCAATTAATGAATATGCTGAAATATTTTGAGCTAAATCGTAACCTTCTCGACTAGTACTCATAATGTCGCCTTGTAGTTCATCTCGATTAGCATAGGCAATTGCATGAACAATTCCATCAATTTTGCCAAAACGTTCTTGAACTTCATTAAAAGCTTTTTCAATATTTGGATCTTCAGCAACATCACATTCAATTAGTGCTTGCTCATTATTAACAAGTTTTTGAATACTTTTCTTCATGCGTTCATTTTGATATGTATAAATTAATTTGGCGCCTTCTTTTTCCATTACTTGAGCACATCCCCAAGCAATGGAGCGTTTATTCGCAACACCCATTACTAAAATCTTTTTTCCACTTAATAAGTTACTCATCTGACTGCCCCTTACCTTTAAAATTTCCGAAAACGTGCATGGCGTTGATCTAATAGATCTTCAATTGATAGACTTTGCAATCGTTTCAACTCTGTTTGTAAAACAAGTGCAATTTCATCACAAATTTTTTGATGATTTTCACATTCCGGAATGATGCCTTCAATTACTTTTTGATTTAATAATTTTTCAGGATAAAGTTGTAAAACTTCAGCAGCCTCATCGGCTCTTTTGCTATCTTTCCATAAAATTGAAGCAAATCCTTCTGGAGATAATACTGAGTACATACTGTTTTCAAGCATCCAAACTGAATCACCGCCAGCTAATGCTAATGCTCCTCCGCTGCCGCCTTCACCAGTAATGATGGTAATAATTGGTGTTTGAAGTTCACTCATTACCATTAAGTTTTTAGCAATTGAGTAACCTTGACCTTGTTCTTCTGCTTCTTTTCCTGGATAAGCACCTGCTGTATTTACAAAAAGAATCACTGATCGATTAAACTTTTCGGCTTGTTTCATCAAGCGTCGTGCTTTTCGATATCCAGCTGGAGTAGGACATCCAAAATGACAATCAAGCCTTTCTTTAACTGAATTTCCTTTATTTGTAGAAATCACTGTTACTGCTTGATCTTTAAAGTATGCTAAACCACCTAAAATTGCAGGATCATCTTCTGTTGCACGATCGCCATGTAATTCAAAAAAATCAGTAAAAATCCCATTAATTAATTCAATAGCAGTAATCTTATCTTTTGCACGTGCTTTTTCAACAATTTGAGCTGCATTTTTTTTCGTGTTCACTATTAAGATCCTCCTATCGATTTAACTTAATTAATTTCTCAATTATTTCTTTTTCATGTTTTCGTTCAACAATTTCGTCAATGAAACCATTTCTCATTAACGTTTCAGCAGATTGAAGATCATCTGCAATTTTTTGATGCATTGTTTGTTCAATTACTCTACGACCAGCAAATCCAATTAGTGCATGCGGTTCCGCTAAAATAATGTCACTTTCATTTGCAAAACTAGCGGTTACTCCACCAGTAGTTGGATCAGTTAGAATGCTTAAATAAAATAATCCTGCTTGAGAGTGGGCTTGAATTGCTTGCGTTATTTTTTGCATTTGCATTAATGAAAAAATTCCTTCTTGCATTCGTGCACCCCCAGAAGCTGTAAAAATAACTACTGGAAGTTGTTGTTTAGTAGCATACTCAAATAAACGCGTGATTTTTTCGCCAGTCACACTTCCTAAAGATCCCATAATGAACCCTGGATCCATAATTCCTAAAGCAAATTTTTGTTCCTTGATTTTAGCAATTCCAGTCAAAATGGATTCATCGATTTCTGTTTTTTGTCGACAATCTTGAATCTTTTTTTCATAATTAGGAAAGTCAATTGGATTTGTTTCTGGAATTTTTTCTCTAAATTCATCAAAATCATCCACTAACCAATCCAATCGTTCACGTGCCCCAATTCGAAATCCAAAACTACAATATGGACAAGTTTTGTATCTTCCAAGATTTTCAGCAAAAATTTCTCGATGACACTTAGGACACTTTACCCATAAGCCATCTGGAACTTTTTTCATTGCCTTAGCATTAGCCTTGATATGTTGTTCACTTATCCGACTTTTCTTATCATAAAGTTGCATTATAAGTCTTCCTTCCATTTAGGTAAGAATTGTTTTTCAAGATAATCAGTTGTTACATTTCCACTTTTAAAAACCGGATCTTCAAGGAAAGCTTGATGAAATTTAACATTCGTTTTGATCCCTTTTATTACTAACTCAGATAGTATGCGTTTCATTTTAGCAATTGCTTCATCTCGCGTTCGTCCCCACGAAATGACCTTAGCAACCATTGAATCATAAAATGGTGAAACTTTTGCTTGAGGATATAACTCTGTATCAATACGAACACCTAAATTTCCAGTAGGTAAATATAAGTATTCAACTGTCCCTGCTGCTGGACAAAAATTGTTTGCTGGATCTTCTGCGTTAATCCGACATTCAATTGCTACTCCATGTGCTTCCAATTTTCTTTGCGTAAATGGTACTTTTCCTCCATTGGCAACTTGAACTTGTGCCTTAACAATATCTTGACCAGTTACCATTTCACTAATGGTATGTTCAACTTGGATGCGGGTGTTCATTTCCATAAAATAAAAATGATGTTCTTCATCCATTAAAAATTCAATTGTACCTGTGTTTAAATAGTCAAGTGACTTCGCTGCTTGAATTGCAATTGTTCCAAGTTGCTTACGTTCATCATCATTTAAAATTGAGCAAGGAGTTTCTTCAATAACTTTTTGCTTATTTCTTTGAATAGAACAATCTCTTTCAGGAAAATACACTGTATGTCCCATTTTATCGCGAAAAATCTGTACTTCTAAATGCTTTACATTACTCATTACTTTTTCAAGATACATTCGATCATCATCAAATGAAAGTTGAGCTTCCCGTTGCGCTTGTTTAAACGCTTGTTTCATTTCTTGATCATCATTTACTAAACGAATTCCCTTGCCACCGCCACCTGCAGCAGCTTTTAACATTACCGGATATCCTACATTATTTGCTACCTTAAGTGCTTGTTTCACATCCGAAATAAATCCTTTGCTTCCCGGAATCACTGGAACATTACTTTCTTGCATTCTCATCCGTGCATTGGCCTTATTTCCCATTAACTCAATTGTTTCTGGGCGTGGTCCAATGAAAACAATGCCACATTGTTCACATAACTTTGCAAATTGACTATTTTCAGATAAAAATCCAAATCCTGGATGAATTGCTTCAGCGCCAGTTCCAATTGCCGCAGCTAAAATCGCCTTCATGTTCAAATATGAATGTTGTGGTTTACTATCACCAATGCAAACTGCTTCATCTGCTAATTGAACATGTAAACTTTCTTGATCTGCTATAGAGTAAATTGCCACTGTTTTAATATTCATTTCTTTTAACGAACGAATTACTCGTACTGCAATTTCTCCTCGATTTGCAACTAAAACTTTTTTAAACATTTTTAATCTCCGATCATAAACGTTAATTCTGCACTACATGCTTTATCATCATTCAAATAAGCAATTCCTTTACCAGTCCCAATGTGACTGCGCAATTTAGTTAATTCGACTTCTAATATCAATGTATCCCCTGGACGAACCATTTTATGAAAACGGGCACTTTTAATACCTCCAAAATAAGCTGTTTTCCCCTTAAATTCATCCATTGATAAAAGTGCAACTGCTCCGGTTTGAGCTAATGCTTCAACGATTAATACTCCCGGCATCACTGGATTTCCAGGAAAATGGCCATTAAAAACTTCTTCGTGTGCAGTTACATTTCGAATAGCTGTTGCCTTTTTACCTGGTTGTAAATCGATTACTTTATCAATTAAAAGCATCGGATAACGATGTGGAATTATACTTTTAATTTGATTTATATCTAACTCCATTTTATCCTTCCTTTACTTCAAATAATGGTTGATCAAATTCAACCATTTCTTCATTAGTAACTAAAACCTTAGTAATTTCTCCTGAAACATCGCTTTTAATTTCTGTCATCATCTTCATGGCTTCAACAATGCAAACTACATCGCCTGCTTTAACTTTTTGACCAACTTTGACATATTCTTCTTTCCCTGGCTCTGGTTGCAAATAAACCGTTCCAACCATTGGGGATTTAATTTGGATAGTCCCACTTGGCTGTGGTTGTATTTCAGTAGTTGTTACTTTTGGAGATAAATTTTCAACTTGATGATTATCAATTACTTTTTCATTTTTACTTAAATGTAAATGGAAATTATCATCATTTATTTCTAAGTCGCGTATACTTGATTGATTAAATTTATCAATAATTTGGTTGATTTGATCAAAATCCACTTTTATTCACTCCATCTTCTAAATGCTAATACTGCATTATGTCCGCCAAACCCAAATGAGTTACTTAATGCATATTCTGCACTATCATCATGAGTTGCTTTAGTAATAACATTTAAGTTACATTTTTTATCTTGATTAGTCAAACCGATATTTGGAGGTAAGATTTGTTGTTCCAAAGCTGCAACAGTCAATACCGCTTCAATCGCACCTGCAGCCCCTAATAAATGTCCTGTCATTGATTTAGAACTGCTGACTTTTACTTTATTATTTTCTCCAAATAACTGTTCAATAGCAAGCGATTCGCCAACATCATTAGCGTAAGTTGAAGTTCCGTGTGCATTAATATAACTTACATCTGCAGGTGAAATTTGAGCTTCGTTTAAAGCAAGTTGCATTGCACGTGCTTGTTGCTTACCAGTTGGATCTGGTGAAGTAATATGATATGCATCACAATTACTTCCATACCCTACAATTTCACCTAAAATTTTTGCATTTCGTTTTTGAGCATGTTCCAAACTTTCAATTACAAGTGCACCAGCACCTTCTCCTAAAACAAATCCTGAACGATTTTCGTCAAATGGTATTGATGCTTTGTTTGGATCTGTTTCTTTGGACAAAGCATTTAAAGCGGCAAATCCAGCAATTCCAATTTCATTAACAGAAGCTTCAGAGCCACCACAAATCATTACTTGAGCCTTACCATCTTTAATCTTTTGATATGCTTCACCAATTGAATTTGTTCCAGTAGCACATGCTGTGACAATTGCAGTGCAAATATTTTGTGCTTTAAATTTAATTGCAATATTACCAGCCGCCATATTAGCAATTGCAGTTGGTACAAATAAAGGAGATACTCGTTGAGCTCCTTTATCATGCATTTTAATAATTTGCTCTTGAATAGTCGTCAAGCCACCAATTCCAGAACCAAAAATCACTCCTAAATCTTCACTTGCAGTATTTTCAGTAGTAATTTCAGCCTGCTTCATTGCTTGAGTAGCTGTATCTACTGCATATTGTGAAAAAAGATCCATCCGTTTAGCTTGTTTTTTACCAACAAATCTTTCAGGATCAAAATCTTTAACTTCGCCTGCAACCGTAATTCCTGTATTAGTCGCATCAAATTTTGTAATCGGTGCTATTCCATTTTTACCTGCATTTGCATTTTTCACAAATGTAGAAACATCATTTCCAATTGGAGTAATTGCACCTAAACCGGTAATTACAACTCTAGTCATTGTAAAGCCTCCTTACATTGCCATTCCGCCATCTACATTAATTACTTGTCCTGTAATGTAATCATTTTGTGCAAAGAAAACGGCACATTCGGCAACTTCCTCAGGTGTTCCTAGTCGCTTAAGCGGAATTTGTTCTTTAATTTCTTTTTGGCGTTTTTCTCCAATTGCTTTGGTCATGTTACTTTCAATCATTCCAGGAGCAATTGCATTACACCGCACATTGCGTAAACTACCTTCTTGAGCCAAACTTTTAGTTAAACCAATTATTCCTGCCTTACTTGCTGCATAATTAGCTTGTCCAATATTTCCATGTTCACCAACAATACTTGCCATATTGATAATGACACCAAAATGCCGTTTAAGCATTTTGCGAAAAATTGGCTGACTTACGCGAAATGTCCCCGTTAAATTAGTATTAATGACCTCATCAAAATCCTTTTCTTTCATGCCAATAACTAATTTATCACGATTTATTCCTGCATTATTAACCAAAACATCGATTTGAAGATCATTTTCATCTAGTGCCTTAATCATTGCCTTAACGTCTTTTGAATCTGAAATATCAGCTTTTATAAAAGTACATTCAACTCCATACGCTTTAATTTCTTCAATCATTTCCGTTGGTTCATGGCGTGCATTTAGTACAATATTAGCACCATTTTGAGCAAACTTACGTGCAATCGCTGCTCCAATTCCCCTTGATGAACCTGTTACCAACACAGTTTTATCTTTTAAATCCATTATTTTTCTCCTGCCTTTTCAATAAATTTGGCATATGTCCGATAGTTTGTAATTCGTTCACGTTCTAAGGACGAATCAATTTGACGTGTAAAAGTAGATAAAGTTTTGCCTGCCCCAATTTCAACAACTGCATTAACATCATAATCTTTAATCATTGTTTGCATACATATTTGAAAATGAGTTGGACTAATCACTTGTCGAGCTAATGTGTCAGCAAGTTGATCTGTTTTAAATGGTTTTCCAGTAGTATTACTTAATACTGGAATTGAACTATCTTTAAAGTGAATTTTATTTAAGTGCTTCTCTAAAATATTACTTGTATCTTGATAAAGCGGGGTATGAAAAGCGCCATTCACTTTTAATGCCACAATTTTATTGGCTAACTTTTTTTGTTCAACTGCTATAACTAACTTTTCAATTCCTGAAATAGTTCCTCCAGCTACAATTTGCTGAGGTGAATTATAGTTAGCAATTTGAACTAAATTTTGGTCATTAGCACTAATTTGGTGACATAATTTTTCAATTTCAGCAATATCAATAGGTTTAACTAAAGCAACCATGGTACTTTTATTTTTAAGGCTATCTGCTTGCATTGCCTGTGCTCTAACTTTTAGAAGGCGCATTCCTTCTTCAAAAGATAATTTTTGACTAGCAATCAATGCAGTATATTCACCTAATGAAAGTCCCACCATCGCTTGTAAATTTAAATCTTTACAATCAGCTTGAAGCATTGCATAAAAACCTAAACTCACTGCTACTAAGCTTGGCTGCACAAATTCAGTTTTTGAAAGTTCATTATGTTCGTTTTTTAAAATCGATAATAAATCTAAACTCAATACCTCACTTGCAGCGTCAATTACTCTTTGAAACCGAGTATCATTTTCATAGCAATCTAATCCCATTGCTGTTTTTTGTGCTCCTTGACCACTAAATAAAATTCCCCAGCATTCCATTTTAATTAATCCTTGTTGTCAATTTGTTTTTGTACATATGCAACTACATCGGCAATTGTTTCAACATCTTCGTCTGATTCTAATTCAATATCAAATGCATCTTCTAGTTCATTCATAATTTCAAAGAAATCTAAACTATCAGCATCTAAATCGTCTTTAACATTTGATGTCATCTTAATTTCTTCTTTGTCTAAATCTAATTGTTCTGCTGCGATTTCTTGTACTTTTTCAAAAATTTGTTCTTCTGTCATGTTAAAAATCTCCTCTAAAATTATAATTTAATGATTTGGCTTCCAATTGTTAAGCCACCACCAAAGCCTGAAATGATGATTGTTTGACCTTGATGTAATTTCTTTCTCTCTGATAGATCCGCTAATAAAAGCGGAATACTTGCTGCCGAG
This sequence comes from Ligilactobacillus sp. LYQ135, assembly GCF_053711055.1. Taxonomy (NCBI): domain Bacteria; kingdom Bacillati; phylum Bacillota; class Bacilli; order Lactobacillales; family Lactobacillaceae; genus Ligilactobacillus; species Ligilactobacillus sp. LYQ135. The sequence continues at coordinate 261,491 of NZ_JBSJYT010000002.1, forward strand.
GTATTGCCATAAAATTCCATGTTAGTTGGGAATTTTTCAATTGGCTGACCTATTTTTTTAGCAATTGATTTAATGATTTTGATATTTGCTTGATGCAAAATAAAATAATCAACTTCATTCAAATCAACATGATTATTTTGACATAATCGAATAATTGATACTGGAACTTCACTTGTTGCAAATTTATATACCGCTCTTCCATCCATTTCAAACGGATGAAATTTGGTAAAATCTGTTGGTGGAAAACTTTCAAGTGGTTTAGTTTCACCTGCCACAAGTTTATTTCCTAATTCTCCAAATGTTTTTAAATCGGTCCCATAAAATGCTTCAGTTTCTGAATTATTTTCTAATAGTGCACCTGCTGCACCATCTCCAAACAAAACTGCACATGTGCGATCTGTCCAATCAACTTCTTTTGAAAGAACTTCACCACCGATTACCATTGCATATTTGCTATTTGAAAAACGCATTAATTTTTGAGCTATATCTAGCCCATAAATAAATCCAGAACAAGCTGCTGAAATATCAAATGCAACTGCATTTTGAGCATTAATGTTTCCTTGAACAATTGCACCAGTAGATGGTGTACATGTATCTGGAGACATTGTTGCCACAATTATCAAGCCAATTTCATTTGCATTAATATGAGTTTGAGTAATCAATTTTTCAGCTACCTTTGTGCATAAATCTGAAGTATTTTCTGTTAAACTAATCCGTCTTTCTTTGATTCCAGTTCGAGAACTAATCCATTCATCGGATGTATCCATGATTTCACTTAAATCATCATTGGTAACTCGAAAACTTGGAACATAGCTTGCAAATTGTCTAATTTGTACATTTTTCAACTTAATTACCTCACTGTTATGAGTGAGCTTTTAAAAATGCCTCCAAGTTGCGAACCGCCTTATAGATTGTATCAACTTCTCCTTGATCTAAATCCATCAAAAAACTTTTAACCATTTTTCGATGAAATGCTTCATGTGCTCGATATACAAGTCGACCTTTAGGAGTCAATCCTAAACGAATAACTCGACGATCATCACTTGCCGGAATTCGACGTACATAATTTTTACGAACTAAACGATCAACGGTCGTTGTTAAGGTTCCCGGAGTTAAATGCAACTTTTTAGCGACTTCTGAAGCAGTTTGATGACTATACATTGTAATTGCTTTAATTGCATGGACTTCTTTGATACTTAAATCTTTAAAGCTACTCTTTTTTAGCTCTTTTTCTTCAATCCACATAATATCTGCATAAATTCGCTTCAATGCATCATCAATATATTGTTCACGCTCATTCATTTTTGTTACCGCCCTATCTTTTTGCTGTCCAAATATTTTGTCTATCAAAATAATATCAAAAAATAAGGCTTTTTACTACTTAACCTGTTCATCTTTTAATGAAACAATAAACATTAATTCCGCTGAACATACAACTTTTCCGTCCACATACGCTTTAGCATCAACCATCCCCATATTTTCACGCGTTTTGGTTATAGTTGTTTCTAATTTTAAAACATCTCCAGGACGGACCATGCGCTTAAACTTAGCCTTATGAATTGCTCCAAGATAAGCAGTTTTATTTTGAAACTCTTTTGATTTTAAGATCAAAATAGATGCCACTTGCGCAAGTGTCTCGATAATCAAAACACCTGGCATTACTGGATTTCCAGGAAAATGCCCCCGAAAATATGACTCATTGATGGTTACATTTTTGGTTGCCAAAATTCTTTTGCCATCTTCAAGTTCATCAACATAATCCACATAGCAAATTGGATAACGATTCGGAATGATCTCCATTATTTCTTGGGCATCCATTATTTTCATAAAATCACCCCTTCGATTTATTTCGAACATCAAAATATTCGATGTACAAAGCCTACCTTGATTAGCCTTCAATGTCAAGCGTATTTCTTAATCAATTATTTTGTTTATTTAAAAATATTAATATTATCATTAAAATTGCCTTGAATACTTTGATACTTCAAAATATCTATTAGTTTCGCCTTAAATTACCTTCTATTAAATTAACACTGGTCAAAATCCTCTCTTAAATTTATTATCCTTAAATAAGATTTACCTTATTTAGTTGGCAAAAAAATTTTTACAATTTATTTTTGTTATCAAAGTATTTTTAACTAAAATCGCTTATGGAAATTAATTAGCAAATTAAATTATTTGCCGATTTAAATATGCAATATATATTTTCATTTTCTACTAAAAAAAACGTATCAAAATGATATGTTTTTATGTGAACAGTATTTTTTGATGTGAATTAAAATTTTTTATATAACCATTATTTATATTTCCGCAGAAATTTTAAAACTTGTGAATAGTTAGGCTCTTGACTAAGTTCTTTAATTAGTTCTCGATAAACAATTTTTCCGATTTGATCAACACACCATACACTGCGTGCATCTATTTGGTTGGTTTCAATAAAAAGCCCCATTGTCTTTCCAAATTCAAAATTTTGATCTGAAAGCATTACCATTTTCGTTACACCTGCTAATGCACACCACTTTTGCTGTTCTGCAGGAGTATTAGTAGAAACCGTATAAAAATCAACATTTGAAAATTCATTGACATCCTTATTAAATTTACGTGTTGATAAACTACATATTGGTGTATTAATATTAGGAACAACATTAATCAGCGTCATCTTTTGGTGAATTTGTGCACTTGTTACTTGAATGTCATTTTCATTCGTCAAATTAAATGTTGGTAATTTATCATTGACATTGAGCGGTTCTTTATTAGTTTTTAAAGTGGTACCTTTTTTCGTAAAGATCATTTTAACCATCTCCTTGTATTCCAAAGATACTAAACAAAAAAAGAAGTTGCAATTTTAATGCAACTTCCTTAATCAACAATTATTTTTCATCTTCATTGTCTGATGTTTTTTCTGCTGATTCTTCTTTGCTTTCGGCTGGCTTTTCAGCAGGTTTTTCGTCACTTTGATTTGCAACCGGAGCTGATTGAACATTGCCAATTGCGTTTAAACTGAATAATAAGAAAATTCCATCACAATCAAGAGTAACTGTCTTGTTAGCTTTATCAATGCTGTCAATTACACCGTGTAAGCCACCACGAGTTACAACATGATCGCCTTTTTTCAAATTGTTGATCATGTTTTGCCATTGTTGTTGTTGTTTCTTTTGGGGTCTAATCATTAAGAAATACATGATGGCAAATAATAATACCAACATGACAATTGAATAGATTCCTCCGCCGTTCATATAATTCACTCCCTCATATTAAACAATACAATATCAACTATACCAAGAAATCCACTAAGATACTAGTCCTCAAAGTAATTTATTAAAAATTCTTAGGATTACTTACATTTAATCCATATTGTTCGAAGAAAGCTTCTTTAAATTCTAATAAATTATCATCTAAAATTGCTTGTCGCACTTGTTGCATCAAATGTGTGAGGAAATATAAGTTATGGTAACTTGTTAAGCGAATTGCTAAAGTTTCTCCAGCTTTAAATAAATGCCGAATATAAGCACGGGTATAGGTTTGACATGCATAACAATTACAATTATCATCAATTGGTGAAAAATCGTGCATATACTTGGCATTTTTTACTACCAATCGTCCATGTGAAGTCATACATGTACCATTTCGTGCAATTCGAGTAGGTAAAACACAATCAAACATGTCTACTCCACGAATTACACCATCAATTAACGCATCAGGTGAACCGACTCCCATTAAATAGCGTGGTTTATTTTCAGGAAGCAATGGTGTTGTAAAATCAAGCACACGGTTCATTTCAGTCTTAGATTCACCTACAGATAAACCACCAATTGAATATCCTGGAAAGTCCATAGAAACTAAATCACGTGCACTCATTTCACGTAAGTCTTTATGACCTCCGCCTTGAACAATGCCAAATAAGGCTTGTCTATCTGGATTTTTATGTGCCTTTAATCCCCGTTCAGCCCAACGACTGGTCCGTTCAACTGATTTTCTAATATAATCATAACTTTCAAAAAAGGGAGGACATTCATCAAAGCTCATCATAATATCTGCCCCTAAAGCATTTTCAACTGCAATTGCTTTTTCGGGTGAAAGAAACATTTTTTGTCCATTTAAATGATTTTTAAAATGAACTCCTTCTTCAGTAATATTACGTAAATCAGCTAAAGAAAAAACTTGAAATCCACCTGAATCAGTTAAAATTCCTTTATCCCAATTCATAAATTGATGTAATCCACCCGCTTCTTCAACTAACTGTTCACCTGGACGTAACCATAAATGATACGTATTTGAAAGGATAATGTCGGCTCCTAAATCTTTTAACTCTTCCGGAGTCATTGCTTTTACTGTCGCTTGGGTTCCAACGGGCATAAAAATTGGAGTTGGAAAGGTTCCATGTGGAGTAATAATTTCCCCTAACCGTGCTCCTGTATGCTTTTCTTTTTTAATCAAGCGGTATTTAATCGCTGGTTCAGTCATTAAATTCCTCCTCATCCTTATTTATGAATAAACATTGCATCTCCAAAACTAAAGAAACGATATCTTTCTTGAACAGCATGATTATATGCATTTAAAATATTTTGCCGTCCTGTAAATGCAGCTACTAACATTACTAAAGTTGACTTAGGCAAATGGAAATTAGTAATAAATGCATCAACTACTTTCCATTCATAACCTGGTTTAATAAATATATTAGTCCAACCACTATCAGCTTTAATCTCACCGTTAAATTTTGTACCAATTGTTTCCAATGTTCGAATTGAAGTTGTTCCAGTTGCCACAATGCGTCCTCCATTACGCTTAACTTCGTTTAGTGTTTGCGCTGCTTCTTCTGAAAGACGATAAAACTCACTGTGCATCTTATGATCTTCAATATTTTCTTCACTTACTGGTCTAAATGTCCCTAGTCCAACATGTAAAGTTAAATAAACTAGCTTCACGCCCTTCTCTTCAACTTTCTGCAAAAGCTCTTTTGTCCAGTGGAATCCAGCAGTTGGAGCTGCTGCTGAACCAACTTCTTTTGAGTAAACTGTTTGATATAATTCTGGATCGTCTAACTTTTCTTTAATATATGGTGGAAGTGGCATTTCTCCTAATTTATCAAGAATTTCCATAAAAATTCCATCATAATGAAACTCAATCATCCGTCCACCATGTTCTAGTTCTTCTGTGACCGTTGCTGTTAATTCTCCATTTCCAAATGAAATTTTAGTTCCCACTTTAGCGCGTCTTGCTGGTTTAACAAGCGTTTCCCACTTATCACCTTCAACATTGTTTAATAATAAAACTTCTAAGTGACCGCCAGTATCTGGTTTAATTCCGTAAATTCGTGCAGGCATTACCCGTGAATCATTCATAACAACGGCATCACCTGGATTTAAATAATCGATGATATCATAAAAATAATCATCTTTATATTCGCCAGTTTTAGCATTTAGTACTAACATGCGTGCTTCATCACGTTCTTTTAATGGTGTTTGCGCAATTAATTCTTCTGGTAAATTATAATCAAAATCGTCTGTTTTTAAATGTTCTTCACTCAACTTTAGTCACCTTTCCTAATTTTCTTTTGTTAATCCTAAGTGTTGATATGCTGCATTTGTAACAATTCTTCCACGCGGAGTTCGTTTTAAAAAACCAATTTGTAGTAAATATGGCTCAATGACATCTTCAATCGTATCAGTTTCTTCACCTACATTGGCAGCAATTGTTGATAACCCTACTGGACCACCATTATACAATAAAATCATTGTTTTTAAGAGCTTACGATCATTATCATCTAACCCTTTTTCATCTACTCGTAATAATTGCAATGCATAGTCAACAATTTCTTTATCAATTTCATCTCTTTGAGAAACTTGTGAAAAATCACGAACACGTTTTAATAACCGATTAGCAATCCGCGGAGTGCCCCGTGAACGCCGTGCAATTTCATGAGCACCTTCCTCATCAATTTTAGAATTAAATACTTCAGCAGAACGTTTTACAATTGCTGTAAGTTCTTCTTCAGTATAGTAATTCATATGTCCTAAAATTCCAAAACGAGCCCTTAAAGGTGCTGACAACATGCCCGCTCGGGTTGTTGCACCAATTAATGTAAATGGCGGTAAAGGAAAATGAACCGGATGTGCAGTAGTATCTTGTCCAACAATAATATCAATATAAAAATCTTCCATTGCTGAATATAAAATTTCTTCCACATTTTTAGGAAGACGATGAATTTCATCAATAAACAACACATCACCTGGCTCCAGTTCATTTAAAATTGCAACTAAGTCGCCGGGCTTTTCAATTGCAGGCCCAGTTGTTGTTTTAATATTAACTTGCAATTCATTTGCAATTACTGTCGCTAAGGTCGTTTTTCCTAATCCCGGTGGACCATAAAGTAACACATGATCAAGTGATTCTTCACGTTGTTTAGCTGCTTGAATATAAATCGTAATTTCATCTTTAATTTTTTGTTGTCCAATATATTGATTTAAAAATTGAGGACGCAAACTTAATTGATTAAATTCTTCTACTTGATCTAAACTTTCACTTGATAAAATGCGTTCGTCATCTGCCATTTAAATACTCCTTTCATCTAAAATTTAGCTTATTTTTATTTCTTTAATACTAATTTCAAAGCTGCACTCAAGTACTCATCCGTTGACTTACCGTTAAAACTTTCAAGCTTTTTAGCAACTTTTTTTACTTCTGTTTTAGTATATCCCAAACTTAACATTGCTTCTAATGCTTCTTTAAGGAATGGTGATTCTTCATCAAAATTCAATGCCAAATTTTGTTGATCAATAATTGGCGTTGGTGTTTGAATATCATCCATTTTCCCTTTTAGATCAAGAATGATTTGCTTAGCTGTTTTTTTACCAATACTTGGGAATTTTGTTAAATAAGCTTCATCATTAGCATTGATCGCAGCAACAAAACCACCTTGATCATTAGTGGCTAAAATTGCTAGTGCACTTTTAGGACCGATTCCAGAAACACTAATTAATTTTAAAAATAATTGTTTTTCAGCTAAATCAAAAAAGCCATATAAGGTAACATCATTTTCGCGAACAGCTTGATAAACATATACCTTTTGCGTTTGGTTTTCTTGATATCTAAATGGATTTGCCACTTGAACGCGATAGCCAATTCCATTAACTTCAACAACAATATAGTGCGGATTAACCGCTGTGATTGCTCCAATTAAATATTCGTACATCTTAATCTCCTGAATTTTTCACATCACGTAAAGACCGATGCGAATCTTGAATACGTTTAAACATTTTTTCTAAGTCCGTATTTGTAAATTCTACTACTGTTGGACGCCCATGAGGACAATTAAAAGGATTTTGACATTCTTTTAATTGTTTCAATAAAGCAACTGCTTGTTTAGTTTCTAAATGATGATTAGCTTTAATTGACTGTTTACAGCTAATCATAATCGCCGTTTGTTTTCTAAATTTTGAAATTGTCAATTTCGGATTTTGTAAACAAGCATCAATTAAATCACGAATGGTTTGTTCTTCATTTCCTTGAGGAATCCATGCAGGATGCTCATGAACAATATAAGTATTTTGTCCAAAATCTTCTAAGTGAATTCCTAGTTGTAAAAGTTTATCTTTATTTTCTTCAATCTTAAATGCTTCACTTGCTGAATAAGTTAATACAAGTGGAATTAACATTTTTTGTTGATTTTCAGTTATATTTCCAATTTCTTCCCGGTAATACTCATACTTAACTCTTTCTTGAGCAGCATGTTGATCAACAATATAAAATTCCTCATCAGCCTCAGCTAATAAGTAAGTTCCATGTAATTGACCAATATATTTTAAATTTGGAAATATTGAAGTACTTTTAACTGAATCTTTCTTTACTTCTGAAACTAACTTAGTTTTAGAATCATTTGGTGTTTTTTCAACTACATATTTAGTATCCCACTTTTTAACTTTTAAAGAAGTTAATTCATTTGCATTTTTGATTACCAGTGGATTATCAAAATACTGTGGCGTAAATTGAGATTTGATTTTTTCTTCTTTTGGTTTCGAAGAATTTCCAAGTAAAGCATTGAGAACCTCTTTATGTTCAATTTGTTTACTTTCATACATAGTATTTGACTCATTAAAACTAATTTCTAATTGAGTACTTTGAGGACGTTTATGTGTTTTTAAATTATCAACTGCATTTGGAATTAAATTTTCTTGAGCAATTTGTTCATAAATTTGTTTACTAATTAATTGCGTTAATTGTTCTTCTTTACTAATCCGAACTTCTTGTTTAGTAGGATGAACGTTAACATCAACTAATAATGGATCAAGTTTAATATTTAAAACTGAAATTGGATAACGTCCCACCATCAACTTTGATCCATATCCTTTAATGATTGCTTTTGCCAGTTGATTATTTTTTATTGCACGTCCATTCAACAAAATATTAATGTAATTTTTAGATGCCCGCGTTAATTTAGGTAAGGAAGTTAATCCATTAATTTCAAAATCAGCATCCCTACCACTAAAAGCAATCATTTGCTTAGCATTAGCCACTCCATAAATTGCACTGACAACTTGTAGTAAGTTACCATTTCCAAGTGTTTTTAGCAATGTTTTACCATTATTAACTAATGAAAATGAAATTTCAGGATGCGCTAAAGCTAACCGATTAACAGTATCTGTAATCACTGATAATTCCGTTTGAGGCGAACTTAAATATTTTAAACGTGCTGGAGTATTATAAAATAAATGCTCCACACTAATTCGTGTCCCCGTTTTTCCACCAAAAGCATCATGTGCTAAAATTTCGCCACCTTTAATATGCAATTTTGAACCAATTTTTTGTCCTTGAGGCATTGTTTCTAAAGTGACTTCTGCAATTGATGCAATACTTGGTAAAGCTTCACCTCTAAAGCCTAATGTCCATACCCTAAATAAATCATCACGACTTTGAATTTTACTTGTAGCATGTCGTTGAAATGCAATTTCAACATCATCATCTTCAATCCCAATACCGTTATCAATTATTTGAATTCTTTTTAATCCGGCATCTTCAACTAAAATATCAATTTGGGTACTTTGAGCATCAATTGCATTTTCAGCCAATTCCTTTACAACGGATGCTGGTCTTTCAACTACTTCACCTGCCGCAATTTGATCAGCCAAAATTGCTGGCAATTCATGAATTTTCCCCATTATTGGCTCCTTCAATTATTTTTTGCGCATTAGTTTTTCTTGCCATTGATAAACTTTATTCATCACTTCCAAAGGGGTTAGTGACATCAAGTTAGTTTCTTTAATATCTTGTAATAGTTTTTGTTCAGTTAAATTAATTTCAGCTTTTTCTGGTTGGAAAAGTGAAAGCTGTTCATCAATAGTTGTATTTTGTGGTTTTGTTTCTTCTAACTTAGATTCTGCCTGTTTTTTGCTTTGTTTTGAAATCGTAGATGACTTAGCATCTCCTTCTAAATCACTTAAGATGATATCTGCACGCTTAAGTAACTTTTCAGGCATCCCTGCTAATTTTGCAACGTGAATTCCATAAGATTTATCGGCTGGTCCAGCTTGCATCTTGTGTAAAAAGATTAACTCACCATCTTTTTCAACTGCACCTACATGTACGTTCGTTAATTGTGGCAATTTCTGATCCAAAACCGTTAATTCATGATAATGAGTTGAGAACAGTGTTTTAGCATGAACATTATCATGAATATATTCAATAATTGCTTGAGCTAATGCCATTCCATCATAAGTAGCTGTTCCTCTTCCAATTTCATCAAATAAAATTAAGCTATTTTCACTAGCTTTTTCAATTGCTTGATTAGCTTCCTTCATTTCCACCATGAAAGTTGATTCACCTGAAATTAGATCATCTGCTGCCCCAATTCTAGTAAATATTTGATCAAAAATTGGCATTTGAGCTTCACTAGCGGGAACAAAGCAACCGATTTGAGCCATAATTACAGTTAAGGCTAATTGACGCATGTAAGTACTTTTCCCTGACATGTTGGGACCAGTAATTAAAAGAATCGTTTGCTGTTCATCCATCAAAATATCATTCGGAACATAACTTTGCTTTCCAATGACTTGTTCAACTACGGGATGCCAGCCATCTTTGATTTTTAAATTATGACTATTTTCACTTAGTTGTGGTTTTACAAATTGATGATTTTCACTTACGCTTGCAAAACTTTGAAGTACATCTAGTTTTGCAAGTGCCTGTGCCAGTTTTTGTAATCGTTTAATTTGATCTTTAATTTGTTCACGAATATCTACAAATAATTTATATTGCAAATCATATGCTTTTGTTTCGGATCCTAAAATTAAAGATTCTTTTTCTTTTAATTCAGGTGTAATGAATCTTTCTGCATTAACTAAAGTTTGTTTTCGTTGATAGCGTTCAGGAACCTTACTTACATTTCCTTTTGAAACTTCAATATAATAACCAAAAACCTTGTTATATCCAATTTTTAAGTTATGAATGCCTGTTTTTTGGCGTTCCTGTTCTTCAAGTTCAGCTAACCAATTTTTACCATTTTTCATCGCATCCATGTATTGATCTAACTCGTCATCATATCCTTCGCGAATTAAATTTCCATCAGTAACTGAAACAGGGGGATCATCAACAATTGCTTGCTCAATCAAATCCGCAACTTCTTCAACTGGATCTAATTCTTTTAATAACTCATCATAAATGCTGTGATCATTTAATTGTGCTAACAAATATCTAATTTGTGGAACATGCATTAGTGATGTCTTTAATTGAATCAAATCACGTCCATTAACATTTCCAAAAGCTACTTTACCAGCTAAACGCTCTAAATCATAAACATTTGTGAGTTCGTCTTGTAAATTATTTCTTTCAAAGAAATGATCCATCAAGTCTTGAACCACTACTTGCCGCTTTTCAATTTCCTTTTTGGATAATAGTGGTCGTGAAATCCATTGTTTCAATAATCGACCACCCATTGCAGTTTTAGTTGAGTCTAAAATCCAAAGCAATGTTCCTGATTTTTTACCTGTTCGTGAATTTTGAAGTAATTCTAAATTACGTTTGGCGAAACGATCTAATTTTAAAAATGCAGATGGTTCATAGTGAACTGCTCGTTGTAAATGAGCTAATGCGCGCTTTTGAGTTACATTTAAATACATTAATAAATGTTTAATCACTTTTGCTTCAACGTCAGCAGAAATATCTTGAGTAGCATATGAAAATTCAGACTTTTCCACCACTTCATTTTGATTTGAAACCAAAATTTTTAACTTATTCATTGTCTCAATGACACTTTGTGAAACAGAATCATCAACAACAATTTCTTTTGTCTTTAAACTAGTTACTTCATTAATTAAACTATCTATTCCAGTTAAAGTGGTTACTTTAAGTTCTCCCGTTGATAGATCAACATATGCAAAACCAAAATGATGAGCCGCATCTTCATGAATTGCAGTTAAATAATTATTTTCAGTCGCCTCATTTGCTGATTCATCCATTAATGTTCCTGGAGTAACTAATTGGATTACTTCACGTTTAACCATTCCTTTAGCTGATTGCGGATCTTCCATTTGCTCACAAATGGCCACTTTATATCCTTGATCAACTAAAATATCAATATAATTTTGTACCGCATGATGAGGAACACCACACATTGGAATTGAATCTTTAGAGTTGCGATTACGTTGAGTTAACGTTAATTCTAAAATTTGTGATCCTTTAATTGCATCATCATAAAACATCTCATAAAAGTCGCCCAAACGATAAAACAAAAAAGCATCTGGATATTGCTTTTTAATTTCCATATATTGTTCCATCATTGGAGTTAATTTCGCTTTTGCCAAATCGGTCCAATCCTTTCCTCATCTTATTTTTCATCCTTTTATTTTAACATTTTTCTAGTCATTTTTGTGCTTTATTTAATATACAAATAAGAGACCGTAACCTTCTCGTCACAGCCTCTTATTTATTTTGCAATGCTTCAAAACTATTGATTAAAAAGTCTTGTTACATCTCTATCTTGCATATTCAGTTGCTCGTGTTTCTCGAATAACCGTAACTTTAATGTTTCCTGGGTATTCAAGTTCATTTTCAATTTTATTTTTAATATCCCGAGCTAAAACTGTTGCTTCAAGATCATTAATTTGTTCTGGTTTTACAATTACACGTACTTCACGTCCCGCTTGAATTGCATAACTCTTACTTACACCTTCAAATTCATTTGAAATTTCTTCTAATTTTTCAAGCCGGTGTAAATAATTTTCCAATGATTCACTTCTTGCTCCTGGACGCGCAGCAGAAATTGAGTCAGCCGCTGCCACTAAAACAGCAATTACTGACTTAGCTTCAACATCACCATGATGAGAGGCAATTGTGTTTATCACCACTTCATTTTCATGGTACTTCTTCGCTAATTCAACCCCGATTTCTACGTGTGAACCATCAATTTCATGATCAACAGCTTTACCTATATCGTGTAATAATCCCGCGCGTTTCGCTAATGTAACATCTTCTCCTAATTCGGCCGCTAAAACACCTGCAATTTTTGCAACTTCAATTGAATGCGTTAAGACATTTTGACCATAACTAGTCCGATAATTTAATCGACCTACTGTTTTGATCAAGTCTGGATGCATTACATTCAATCCTAAGTCAAAAATTGTTTCTTCACCAATTTCGCGGATCTTATTATCCATTTCACGAGTTGCTTTATCAACCATTTCTTCAATTCGTGCAGGATGAATTCGTCCATCTTGGATTAACTTTTCAAGTGCCATTTTAGCAATTTCTCTTCGAACTGGATCAAAACCACTTAAAAGTACGGTATCAGGAGTATCATCAATAATTAAATCAATTCCCGTTAAAGTTTCAAAAGTACGCACATTGCGTCCTTCTTTACCAATGATACGTCCTTTCATATCATTATTAGGCAAAGTTACTACAGATACTGTTGATTCAGCAACTGTATCGGCTGCACTCCGTTGAATTGCTTGAGCAATTAAGTCTTTAGCATTTTGTTCAGCACGTGCTTTGGCTTCATCTTCACTATCTTTGATCATTTGACCAAGTTCATAATTTAAACTTGCCTTAGTTTCTTTCATGATTTGTTGCTTAGCTTCTTCAGTTGTAAGTGCCGCAACTTCTTCTAATTTATCATGTTGTTGTTGAATAAGATCTGTTACTTTTTGACGTTGACGTTCAATTTTTTGTTGATCAGAGTTTAACTGATTTTCTTTTTTATCAATTGATTGCTCCCGCTTTTCCAACATTGAATCTTTGCGATCCAAATTTTCTTCACGTTGAATTAAACGGTTTTCTTGTTTTTGAATTTCAGTTCTTCGTTCTCTTAATTCTTTTTCAACCTCAGAACGATAGCGGTGAGTTTCTTCTTTAGCCTCAACAATAGCAGCTTTCTTTTGTGTTTCTGCTTCTTTTTTAGCAGTCTTTACAATTCCTTCAGCTGTTTGAGTTGCTTCATCTAAACTTGTTTGATAAAGTTTTACTCGCCTTTTATCTCCAAGAACAAAACCAGTAATCAAAGTCAAAACAGCGATGGCGAGGATTACAACTATTTCTGTCATGATTGTACCTCCACATCGATGTGAGAGTTTTTTACTCCCAATTTAATTTTATTTGTTTATTACACACATATATTTATTTTAGTTGTATATAACAGAAAATGTCAATATAAATTACTAGCCAATTCTTAAAATCTTCCTTAAATCACAATGTCAAAAAAATCATGCAATTTTTGCAATATAAATAGGCTGTGCAAAATGCACAACCCATCATCTATAATTATTTTTTCTTAGAATCTTTATTGTCTTTTTCTTGGTCGTCTAGTTTTAAGTCTAATTGCTTTTGCTCTTCTTCAGTTGCAATTCCATAAGCTTGACGAACTTTCAAGGTAACTTCTTTCATCATTTCAGGATGTTCTTGTAAATACCGTTTAGCATTTTCACGTCCTTGCCCAATTCGTTCTTCACCATATGAGAACCATGAGCCACTCTTCTTAATGATGTCTTTTTCAACTGCCATATCAAGTAATTCGCCAGTCTTAGAAACCCCTTCACCATACATGATATCAACTTCTGCTTGCTTAAATGGAGGAGCAACTTTATTTTTAACTACTTTAATGCGAGCGCGATTTCCAATTACATCTGAGCCATCTTTAATTTGTTCAGCACGCCGAACTTCTAAGCGAACGGTTGAATAAAATTTCAAAGCACGCCCACCAGGTGTTGTTTCTGGATTACCAAACATTACGCCCACTTTTTCACGAATTTGATTAATAAACAATGCAATTGTCTTGGTTTTATTAATTGTTCCTGAAAGCTTTCGTAATGCTTGTGACATTAAGCGAGCTTGTAAACCTACGTGTGAATCTCCCATTTCACCTTCAATTTCAGCACGAGGAACTAAAGCAGCAACTGAGTCAACTACTACAATGTCAATGGCACCAGATGACACTAAAGCATCCGCAATTTCTAAACCTTCTTCACCAGTATCTGGTTGAGAAAGCAACAAGTCATCAATATTAACACCTAAAGCAGTCGCATAAGCTGGATCTAAAGCATTTTCCGCATCAATATAAGCAGCTGTTCCACCCATTTTTTGAACTTCTGCAACTGCATGTAAAGCTACCGTTGTTTTACCTGAACTTTCAGGACCATAAATTTCAACAATTCTTCCCCTTGGATAACCACCTACCCCTAATGCTTCATCTAAAGCAAGTGAGCCAGATGGAATTGTGGAAACTTGAGTATCTGCTTTTTCGCCCATTCTCATAATGGAGCCCTTACCGAAGTTCTTTTCAATTTTCTTTAATGCAGCATCTAAAGCTGCTTGTCTTTCATCAGCCAATCCTTTTCCCTCCTTAATGGAAATAATTATCATGTTAGAATTATAACAAATTTCAAGCACAAATGCGAACTAACGTTTGTGATTAGAGTTTAAATTTGCCTTAAGTAATTGAAAAGCTTTAATGATTGCATTTGCTGTATTTTGATTTTCAGCTTTAAATGGTACAGGGATAGTTTCTACATCTCCATGAGTATTAGCAAGTGCTATCCAAAAAATATTTTCATCTTGATTTTTTACAATTCCGATCCCATAGTCAGTTCGTAATTTTTTTTGAATTTGCCTTGCCATCCATGAAACACTTACCTGACTTTTAGTTCCACTAGCATTTAGAATTTGATAAGGAATATCTAGCAATGCATTTTTAGCATCATCACTTGGTGCGATAATTGCACCTGCAAAATTACTATAATGATCTAAAATTTGTAAAGCACTGCACATGCTAAAATCCATTGCAATTGCTAATGAATTTTGTTGTTGCATCAATTCATCCATTCCATCCGCAACTACACTCAAAACTTTTTGCGGCTTTTCAATTGCAGCACTCATTAAAAAAATCCTCCTCATTTAATAGATACGCTTTTAATTGATTTTTTTTAGACAAAATAGAGGCTAGAATACTTCTTCTAGCCTCTCCAATATAATCATCATATAAATGAACTTATTTTACAATCATTTTACTTCTTTTTACCGAATGAATCTGCAAAAATAAAGCGTGCTTTATAAAAATATTCAATTCCAGAGTATACCGTAAAGAATAAGCATACATATAGTAAAATCTCACCGATTGGGACTTGAATATTTGCAAAAAATACATTATTTAAAAATAAGAAAATAATCGCAAACATTTGAGAAGCCGTTTTAATTTTCCCTGGCATCTTAGCAGCCATTACTTCTCCGTTATTTTCAACGACAATTAATCTTAATCCAGTTACTGCTAATTCACGACAAACAATAATTGATGCTACCCATGCTGGTACTTTGCCCATTTGAACTAAAATAATAAAAGCTGTCATTACAAGCATTTTATCAGCTAAAGGATCTGCAAATTTGCCAAAATTAGATACTAAATGTTGTCGCCGTGCAATCTGCCCATCAATAAAATCTGTAATCGATGCAATTGCAAAAATCAAAGCACCAATTAAACTTGTTATTTCAATTGGAGTTCCTGCAACAATTACAAAACCCCAATTTAAAGGTAGCAGTAAAACCAACATAAATAACGGGATTAATAAAATCCGTAATACGGTTAACTTATTAGGTAAATTCAATTTTTACACCTCAATTAAAATTTTCATCTTACCATTAGTAATTATTGGTTGTTTGATTATTAGTTGTAGTACTTGCTGTTGTACCATAGTTATTTGTTGCTTGGCTGGTTGTATTATACATATTATTGGTTGTACTATACGTATTTGTAGTATTAGTTGTAGTTGTTGTATCTGTTGAACTACTGTCACCAAATGTAATCACAATTTTACGTACAGTTAAGGATGAATTTTGAGCCAAGAAGTTCAACTTTTGCCCATTAATTTTAATTCCAGATACATTTGAATTTCCAATACTTAAAGTAACGCTACTTGTCCCTTCAGGAACTGTAATTGTCCGTGATCCACCTGATTGTAAGGTTCCTTGCCATGTTTGAGTACCTCCAACATAAACAGAATCCCATGATGAACCTCCATTAGCTGAAAGTTGAATCTTGTTGGTTGACGGTGCATTTTGAACATTATATGTAAAAGTTGAACCACTTGAAGAAACATTCACAATCTTTTGTTTTTCAGATTTCTTAGAACTTGTTTTTGATTTAGGAGATGCTTTTGCCTTCTTACTTTTACTTGTTACATCTTCAGAAACTGAAATCTTTGTACTTGCCTCTTCAATTTGTTGATTTTTAGCTTTTTCGTGATTTCCCCATGCAACCACATATACCGTTCCTAAAATTGCCACTACAATTACAACAATAATAATTGTAGGTAAGTATTTTGATAATTTCGCTGTCCAGCTTGTATCTTCAGCTTTTGTATTGAGTTGTTCACGTTTTTGAACCCTTGAAGTTGTAGGTTCCTCTAATTTATTATTTGATGGTTGTGTTCCTAATTCTTCATCAACTTCTTCTACAATTTCATCTGGATTTAACCCAACCGTTTCAGCATATTGTCTTGCAAATGCGCGAACATAAAAATTCCCTGGTAATGCTGAATAATTACCTTCTTCAATTGCAATTAAGTAACGCTTTTGAATTTTGGTTGTTTGTTGTAAATCATCAAGCGTTAATCCCTTTGCAATTCTTGCATCTTTTAACTTTTGACCAACACCGCTCATTAAAAATCCACATCTTTCTTAAAATAATTTAATCTGATTCAATTTAATATTATATATAAGTAAGTATATCATATGCGATTAATCTAACCAACCGCCAGTCACATATAAAGTTTGGCCAGTCATATAACTTGCTTTTTTATCTAGCAAAACTTTAACCCAATAACTAATTTCTGCTGGATTGGCTAAATGTCCTACAGGAATTTCCTCTTTTATAGCTGTTAAAGTTTCTTCATCAAAATTAGCATTCATTTGAGTATCAACTGCTCCAGGTGCAACGGCATTTACTGTAATGTTCAATGAAGCAACCTCTTTACTGTATGCTTTTACAAATGTATTAATTGCTCCTTTTACCATACTATATGGCACTTCCATTGCACTTCCAGTTTTTCCATAGATTGAACTAATGAAAACAATTCTTCCATAATCATTTTGTGCTAGTTTTTCTTCTAGACGCTGCAGTAGTAATACTGGCATTTGGAGTTGAATTTTTAAAATTTGCTCAATTTGTTCTTTAGGAAAGTCTTTAAATAATTGATAATAAGTTGTTCCTTGAGCAAAAATAACTGCATCTACACTAAAAATTGAATCTACAATTTGATCAATACAGTTTTCATCTAATAAATCTGCCTTAATTGGAATAAAATCTTGTTTAGGATAATTTTGATTCAACTCTTGATAAAGTTCATTGGTCTTTTTTTCATTATGTGCAAAATGTAAGTACAATGACCATCCTTCTGCAGCTAAATCCAATGCAATTTGGGTCCCAATATCACCAGAACTTCCAATTACTAATGCCCATTTCATTTTATGACTCCTTTGGATTAATTACAAACTCTGTAATTTCTTCTTTTTTAAATAAATCATTCGCTAACTGAACAAGATCAGTAATTGTTAAATTAGCAATCAATTGAGGAACATCAAAGATCGTTTTTTCACCATACAACCACTTATCAAACCGATCAGCAATGCCTTCATTATAGTTCATACTTTTAATATATCTGCCAATAAATTCATGTTTCATATATTCAAAAACATCTTTTTGTTGCATTAACTTCGTATCTGCATTTATTAAAATGTTAAGCAATGCATCCTTAGTTTTTTCAACATGATTAGTTTCTGCATTTAAAGTTACAAAATTAAATCCATCTTCAATTTGAATTTCATAATTAAAACTACCATCAATAATTCCTTCATCATAAAGATATTGGTAATCTTTTGCTGATTCTCCAAATAATAATTCCATGGTAAGTTCTAATGCTGCGCGATAAATTAGCCTTCCACTTTGTTTAATTGGCGTTTTTTTACGAATTCCAATTCCTAAAATAGGTCGTTGCACACTCATTTGTTTTTGTCCAAATGGAATTACTGGTAATAAGTTATCAAATAAGTTGTTTTGTTGAATTGGATGTTTTTGAGTACTTATTTTGGCTTCTTGATGTTTTATTACTTGGATAATTTTTTCCAAGTCAAAATTTCCCACTAACATCAAACTCATATTAAATGGCTGGTAAAATTCGTGGTAACATTCATATAGCATTTCAGGAGTAATTTGTTGAATTGATTCAACACTGCCTGCTATATCAGTCGTTAACACTGTTTTAGGATATAAATTACTAATTAATCCAAAAAGCAATTGCCAACTTGGATCATCTTCATACATTTTAATTTCTTGAGCAATAATCCCCTTTTCTTTACTCACCGTTTTTTCACTAAAGAACGGATCTTGCACAAAATCTAATAAAGTTTGAGTACACTTATCAACATTATCTGCTGTTGAAAAAATATAACTAGTTCTTGTAAAACTTGTAAATGCATTCGAATCTGCTCCGTATAGTGCAAACTGATCAAAAGCATCGTAATCCTTTTTTTCAAATAACTTATGTTCTAAAAAATGAGCAATTCCATTAGGATATTTTTTCATTGCATGTTGTCCTTGAGAAATAAATTCATTATTAATGGAACCATACCGTACTGTTAAAGTACCATAAGTTTGATGAAATTTATCCCGTGGAACTAAATTCACATTTAAGCCATTTGAAAGATTGAGAATAAACAAATTTTCATTAAATAAATCATAATTGATCTTCTTTATCATTATATATCCTCTCCCTTCAAAAAGAACTCTGCTTGCAATTTCATTTTAGAAGCTACATTTTGAACTGCTTCACGCGTAACTTGTTGAATTGCCTCGCATTGATATTCATAGCTTAAATCTTGTTCCACTAAACTACTTAAAACCTGTTGTTCAATAATACTAGATGGATTATCAAGCATTCGTTTTCTTCCATTAATTAATTCCATCTTGATTTTAGTTAATTCATCATCCGTAAAATTTCCCTTTTTTAAATCACTGACTTGTTGTTGAATTAAGTCAACGACCTTATCTTTATTTTCTGCTTGAATACCCGTTTGAATTAAAATAATAGTTCGAAAAGCAGAATAACTACTATCAGCATAATATGCTAAACTTTCTTTTTCTCTAACATTTCTAAATAATTTTGACTGTGGACTTCCTCCAAGCATTGCATTAAAAACAACTGCATCAAAAAATAGTTGCCCTGCTTGAGAATCAATTGGTAATTGATATATTAAATCCAACTTACTTTGGCGAACGTTTTGAATCATCGTTTGTTTTTTGACATTAGGATAAACTGCTTGGTGATATGAAATTTGATTTGCAATTGATGGCATTTGAGAATGAGCCTTAAATTCAAAATTTTTTAATTCTGCCTTTAAATCATCTAACTCTAAATCACCCATTACCGTAATTTGAACATAATCTTGTGTTAACATTTCAAAATAACTTGCAGTTAAATCTTGATTGTTAATTGCTTCAAATTCTTTTTGTGATCCATATGGTACATACTTTTGAATTTCATCTTTAAAATAAAGTTCTTGGATTTTTAAAATTGCTTCTGATTGTTTATTATCATTAATGCCTTTAATATATGTCATTAAATTTTCTTTTTGTCGATTGAAAATTTTCTGACTAAACATATTGTTTTGAATATTTTGATGAAAAATCATTTCGTTTAAAAATAAAATTGAATCATGCAACAAGTTTGATTTCCCAGGCAAAAATCTTGGATTTATAAAACTATAAACAAAGTTGAGGAGACTCACATTCCCCTCAACTTCGGTATTAGTTCCAAAGGTTGCTCCATACAATTTAGCCAACTCAATCGTAATTTCATGTTGATTACGATATTTTTGTGAAGTACTTTCTAACATACTTGCCAATAATGTTCTTTGTGCAAGTTCTTTTTTATCATTTAATTCTTTAATAAAAGAAACCATTAATTGAACAGATTTAAATTGGGTATTTTTAATAAAATTAACCCGAACTCCTGGAAATAATTCAAAATTCACACATATCCCACCTTTAATCATCTTCTTTAGAAGGAAGATAAACTTTCCGTGGTTTGCTTCCCTCTTGTGGTCCAACCATTCCTTTTTCTGTTAAATCATCTACAATGCGTGCTGCACGATTATATCCAATTTTAAATCGCCGTTGCAATAATGAGATACTTACCTTTTGTTCTTTTTGAATAAAATCAATCACTTGATCAAATAATGGATCATCACTTGATGATGTTTCCGTTGTACTTTCATTAACTTCTTCATCACTAACTGCTAGGTTTTCGTCATATTCTGCAACTGCTTGCTCTTTAACAAAGGATACTACCTTTTCAACGTCTTTATCTGAAATGAACGCCCCTTGAACTCGAACTGGTTTTTTACCAACTAATTTAAAGAGCATGTCACCTCTTCCTAAAAGTTTTTCCGCACCATTTTGATCAATAATCGTTCTTGAGTCAGTTCCACTAGAAACTGCAAATGCCATTCGTGAAGGTACATTGGCCTTAATTAATCCCGTAATAACATCAACAGATGGCCGTTGAGTTGCAATAATCATGTGAATTCCTGCAGCACGTCCCATTTGAGCAATTCTAATAATAGCTGCTTCTACTTCATTAGATGAAACCATCATTAAGTCAGCAAGTTCATCAACAATTCCAATAATATATGGCATTGTTTTTTCACTGGCTTCCATTGATTGTTGTTGATTTTGAATTAATCGATTGTACCCATCAATGTTACGCACACCAACATTGGCAAACGTTTCATATCGTCGTTCCATTTCAGCAACTAATTTATTTAATGAAATTGCCGCTTTTTTAGACTCTGTCACGACTGGAGAAATTAAATGCGGAATCCCATTGTAAACCCCTAATTCTACTTTTTTGGGATCTACCAACATTAATTTTACCTCATCGGGCGTACAATTCATCAATAAACTTGTAATAATCCCATTAATTGCGACTGACTTTCCGCTACCAGTTGCTCCCGCAATTAATAAGTGAGGAGTTTTAGTAATATCTAACGTAATTAATTTTCCAGAAACATCTCTTCCTAAAGGAACTTCTAGTAAATGATGGGGCCTTTTTTGCTCTGCACTAATTACATCTTTAAATGAAATTGTTGCAACTTTTTTATTAGGAACTTCAATTCCAATTAAAGATTTTCCAGGAATTGGGGCTTCAATTCGAATATCTTTTGCAGCAAGTGCCAATGCTAAATCATCTGTTAAATTTACAATTTTAGAAACCTTAACTCCAATTGCTGGGTGTAATTCATACTTAGTTACTGATGGCCCTAAAATTGTATTTTTCAATTCTGCTTCTACTCCAAAACTTTTTAGTGTTTTTTTCAAAACTTCTTGGTTATGCTTAATTTCTTTACGTTCATCGCTTTGATCAGTTGGAGGAACTTCTTCAAGTAGTTGAGTTGAAGGAAGTTCATAATCTTGATTAGTTACTTTAGCTGAATTTACAGGTGAATCTTGAATTTCTGTTGAAGTACTTTGATTTGATTCATGATCCCACGTATCTGTTTGAACATCTTCTTTTTCAACAATCGGTTCTGGTAAATCCTTTTTTTCTGGCTCAACTAACTCATCTTGTGGCATTGATACTTGATTAACATCAACTTGTTCATTTTTTATTTCAGAAGCATTTTTAGTGGTTTGCTTATGTTCAAAACTTGAAAGAATTGAATGGAATAAAACTTTCAAGTTTTCAAAACAAAAAACGATTCCTTTTCCAACTAACATTAGAAAATGACCAATTGCTTGTGCTACTTGACTAAATGAAATCCCAAGTAAAATACAAATTCCACTACCAATTAAAATTGCACTTAGTAAATATGATCCAAATTGTGCAAGTAAAAAATAACTGACTGAATACAAAATTGCCCCAATCATTCCTCCGCCAACTGCACTTCCAAGACTTGCTTCACTAATATCATTTGCTAAATATTGCCATGTCACGGAAATGAAATGATTGTGTAAATCTAATTTACTAAAAAGAAATGCTTCTAATCCTAAAACGATTCCTAAAGTTATTAGTAAAAAACTACTCCAATACCGTGTTTTCACCTGTGGTTCTTTACCATAAATTGTTAAATACACCCCAAATAGTAAAAGTAAAACTATCCCAATTAAATATGCATCTCCAATTAGTACTCGAAATGCATTAGCAATTAAAGTTCCTAAGTATCCTAAATGAAAAAATCCAAAAACACTAATAACACAAAGAATTAATCCAATAACATGTTCTGAAAGTACTTGTGTTTTCTTTTTACTTGTTTTTTTTCTATGCGTTGTTTTCTTTCCTTGTTTTTTAGTAGTCATAACCTTCCTCAATTATTTTAGCTTATCATTTTCATACGTATGCGTTCTATCTAAATTTGGAAATCCTTGTTGTCGTAAAACTTCATAAATAACAATTGCAGCAGTATTTGAAAGATTTAATGCCCGAATATGTTCATCATTTTGCGGAATTCGAATACACTTCTCAGCATTTTGCCGCATAAAATTTTCGGGCAAGCCAGTTGTTTCTTTTCCAAATAAGAAATAGTGATCCTCATTTATATCAGTATAATCTGGATCTGTATAAGTTTGTTCAGCAAATTTAGAGACAATATATAATTTTTTTAAATCTGGAACCGTCTTTAAAAAATCTGGTAAATTTTTATGGTAAGTAATTTTTACTTTATCCCAATAATCCAAACCTGCACGCTTTAAATATTTATCATCCGTTGAAAAACCAAGTGGTTCAATTAAATGTAAATGAGTGTTAGTTCCTGCACATGTTCTTGCAATGTTTCCAGTATTAGCAGGCATTAAAGGTTCAAATAAAGCAATATGATTCGTCATGTAAGTCTTCCTTTCAATTTTTTAAGCCATAAAAAAAGCGTAACCGTTCGGTGTGGGCACGGCGAACAGCTACGTTAATGAAGTACAATTATTTAATAACTAACAACTGGCTAGTTAATTATTAACAACCGTTTTCTTATCAAAGATAATACCACCATCTTTTACATTTGACAAGACTTTTAATAAATTATTTACAATATGCAATTAAGAGTGAAAAGTCAACTGTTACATACTCTAATGGTGTTTTTAAAATTTCCTTTTCATCCATTGAACTTCCCCACTGTAATGGAGTCATTTTCACTAAATCATGTGCTAATTTTGTATTTAGTGGGAACTTATACTTTACATGTTCAATTTCACTATTAGGATACATTTCTTTAAAATGTTTTAACACGGCTTGATTATCATAAGAATAATTCGGATCATCTGGTGTGTATAATCGATGGCGCAATTCAATAAGATAATGTGAGTTAGGAATGACTTTTAGTAATATTCCATTGGGCTTTAACACCCGGTTAAATTCTTGGTATGCAGATGGAGTTAAAATATCAAGCAGCACATCAAAACTATCATTTTGAAATGGCAATGCTGTTATATCTGCAATACAAAAGAAATTGCTCATTTCTTGTTGGGTTGCAAGATTAATCGCTTCTTTTGAAAGATCAAATCCAATATAGTTATCATTAAACTTCTTTCTTGCAAATGATAACTCACTTAAAGCGGTTCCTTCACCACATCCTGCATCTAAAACATTTAAATCATTATCAGGAAAATGCGCTAAAATTAACTCTAAAATTCCATCAAAAAATCCATGTTGAAGTAAATTACGCCGCGCTGTCCACATTTCTTGATTATCATAATCATTTGTAGTTTTGCGTTTTAATAAGTAAAGCGTCCCTTTTTTAGATAAATCAAAGCGGTGATCTTTAATACAAGCAATACTGTATTCATCAATATCTTTAAACGCTGCATCACAGTAAGGACACTTAAACAAATGCAAATTTTGTTTTAAAAATAATATAGCTTGATCGATTTTTTTCAGTTTAACGTTCAACTTTAATATAATTTCCTTTCACAAGATCAACCAAATCTGTTTGCTTTAATCGCACAGAACGTCCCAACTTACCAGCAGAGACTGAGATTTTTTCAAATGGTTTGATCCTTTCATCAAAATATATTGGAAACCCCTTATAAAAACTAATTCCAATTGGTGTATTAGCTCCATGAACGTATCCGGTAATTTTTACAAGTTTTTGGTTATCTGCTAGATGAACCTGCTTTTTACCAAGTTGCTGAGCAACTAATTTCAAATTAATTTCTGTTTGAACTGGTAAACAAATCACTAAATAGTCTTTAGTATCATTATTAGCTTGTAATACAATTGTTTTTAAAATACTATCGGGATCTATTCCTTGATTTTTCGCTTCTTCTAATGCAGCTTGACCTCGTTGTACCCAGTTAAAATTTTTTTCTTCGTAATCAATTTGATGTTCATCTAAAATACGTTCTTCATTTGTCTTTTTTAATTTTTTCTTTTTTGCCACAACAATTGCCTCTTACTTAATTACAATTTGAGAGCCCACTTTAATTTCAGGAAAATCAGTTGGAGTTAAGTAAATTGCATTACTGCGGGGTTCGCTTGAAACGGGAGCAAAGACCAAAACAGTATGGTGAATGTCTTGAAAATTATTTTCAACTAGTTCGCCTACATGTGCGATATTATATGTTTGATCATCAATGGTTAGAGTCATTTGCGTTGTTATTTTAAAAGAATCTGCTTGCTTTATTTTTTGAATTACTGAAACATCTTTTAATCTAGCTGAAACTTCTGGTCCAAATAATATTACTAAATTATCTTTCTTGTTTAACGCTTGTTTTCCAATTGAAAGCACTTCTGTTTTAATCATTTGATTCACCTCTTTTTTATTTTATCATAACTAAATTCTTTTCGCAGAATGAAATTTAAAACGCTTTACTCAACTATTTGGTAATGGTTTAAATGCACTTTTGCATCAGTCTGATCACCTAAAATGATATAATTAATTATAACTTAACCAGGGAAGTGATTAATTTGAAAGAAACAGTTTATTTTGGAACATATACAAAGAAAAAGAGTCAAGGAATTTATCGTGCTACACTTGACACTGAAAAACAAAATATCTCTGCTCCAACTCCAATTATTACACTTGGAAATCCCACATATTTGATTTTAACTAATCAAAATTCACTTTTATCAATTGCAACTGAAGGAGATTTTGGTGGAATTACTCATTATTTTCTTCCGGACGATTCTTTTGACTTAATTTCAGATCCACTCACTAAAGGATCAAGTCCTTGTTATATTAGTTTTGACTCAAAACGTAATTTAGTTTTTGCTGCCTACTATCATCGCGGCACAGTTGAAGTTTATAAATTAAACTCAGATTTAACTTTAACATTAACAGATACAATTAAACATAAGGGTAAAGGACCAAGAAAAGAACAAAAATCTGCTCATATTCACTTTGCAGATTTAACTCCGGACGGTCGTCTTGCTGTAGTTGATCTTGGAAATGATACTTTAACTACATATGATGTTTCAAATGAAGGCAAGCTAACTGAATGTGCACTTTTAGAATTTGAAGGTGGATTTGGCCCTCGACATTTAGTTTTTGCGCCAAACAATGAATATGCATATCTTGCTGCTGAACTTAGTAGTCAAGTAGCCACCTTGAAATATGATAGTAAAACAGGTACATTTAGTATTATTGATGTTTTGAAAACAATTCCCCATGATTGGAATGAACACAATGGTGTTGCAGCTATTTGCATCTCTAGCGATGGCCACTTTATTTACGTTTCAAATCGCGGTCATAATTCAATTGCAATTTTCAAGGTTCAAGCAGATCACACTCTTCAATTAATTGAATTTGAAAGTACTCGTGGAGATTTTCCGCGTGATTTTGCACTTGATAATAGCGAAAAATTTTTGCTAGTTGCTAATCAAAATAGTGATAATGCAACTTTATTTACACGTAATCAACAAACCGGAAAGCTTCAATTTATTCAAGAAATTCCATTGCCTGAAGGGGTTTGTGTTTGTTTTCAAAAATAAAACTGCAGAAAGGATAACCTTATGATTATTAAAGAAAAAGCTGTTGCAACGATCAGCGAATTATCTCAAATTAATAATTTTCAAAAAGTTCAATTAAATAATAATAATACTACCGTTAGCAAAGGTTTTATGGCTGAAGCGATTAAGTATACCCGTGAAAAAAATCTTGCTACAGAGGCACTAATTCGTCCCCATAACGGCAATTACATGTACAATGACTCAGAAGTCAAAATTATGGAAGCTGATATTTTTGAAACACAAGCATTGGGATTAGATAGCATTGCAATTGGTGCGCTTACATCAGATCACCAACTGGATAAAGATGTATTAAAACAGTTAATTGCTGCAGGTGGCGGCATGCAAGTGACTTTGAATCATGTTTTTGACCAATTAGATTCACAAGCCCAATTTAAAGCCATTGATTTTGCAAATGAAAATGAAATTGACTATATTTTAATCCATGCTGATTTTGATTCAGAAGAATTTTTAAGCCATTTAAAAAAATTAGTTAACTATAATCAAGGATCCACTCAATTAGTTGTCACTGCATCAAATGAAGCTAAGTTAACTGCTTTGTGTAATGAACTTGGATTACATCAATTACTTGTTGATTAATCTGAACTAAAAAATAGACTATGATTTTGGTTGTTTCAAAAATCATAGTCTATTTTATTATCCTAATTCTAAATATTTTTGCATATCTTTTGGGAATGATGCTTTAAAATGCATCATTTTCTTTTTAAAAGGATGGTAAAATTCAATTTCGCTGCAATGTAATCCTTGTCTTTGAAGTGGCATAGCAACCTTTCCGCCATATAGCGTATCTCCTACTAAAGGATGACCTAAATAACTACAATGAACCCTAATTTGATGAGTTCTGCCTGTATGCAATTGAATTTTCGCTAATGTGCTATTGGCAAATTCTTGTTTAACCCAGACCTCTGTTTGAGCCTTTTTTCCATCACTTGTTACTTGGCGTTTAATTAAGCTTCCTGGAAATCTTCCAATGGGCTCATTAATCATCAAGTGATCTTCAGCTAAGTGGCCGCTTAAAATCGCTAAGTATGTTTTCTTTATCGAACGAGAAGTTAATTGTTGCGTTAATATCGCAGTAGCATAGCGATGTTTTGCAAACAAAATAATTCCAGAGGTATCTCGATCCAGTCGCGTCACAACGTGAGGAATAATGTCATCATATCCACGTAACTTATAGTATCCATATACTCGATTAACCATTGAATCTTTTTTCTGCGGAATAGAAGGAATTGAATTCACGTGTGCAGGTTTATTAACTATTAAAAAATCGCGGTCTTCATACATAATATCCAAAGGTATAAATGAGGGAATTAGTTCATTTTTTCGATTCTTTTCAGGTGGGAAAACAATTGACACTACTGTATTAGGATTAATTTTGTCAACTTTACGATTTTCACTACCGTTTATCAGTAATTGACCACCATTATTACGTACTTTTGCCATTAAATGCCGTGAAATTCCTTGATTCTTAATAAATGTCTTTAACTTTAAAGGATCATTTCCAGAATATTTAAAATCAATCTTCATAAATATCACCAATAAATGCTTCTTGAACGCGTCTCCAAAATGTCGTGTGTCGGTATTTAGCAAACCGAATTTTCTTCTTTGAAATTTTAAGCTTAACTTCTTCTACGTCTCGACCATATATGTTTTCTTGATCAATTGTCATAAAATAATCACTTGTTTGACTAGGTAAAATTGTAATCCAATCATTCGGTTCAATAATTAGTGGCGAACTAATTGTCCGGTAAACCAAGTTATTTAATGAACCAATTTCAGTTAGTTGAATTGCATCTAAACTTGGATGAATCACTGCACCACCAAGAGATTTATTATATGCTGTAGATCCCGTTGGAGTAGATACACAAAGCCCATCTCCACGAAAATGTTCAAATAATTCGCCACTAATATACACATCTGCAGCCATTGTCATCCCAATTCTTTTTAAAGTGGCTTCATTTAAAGCTAAATGTCTTTCTGGAAGTATTTTGCCACGATATCGTATGGCTACATCTAAAAGAGGGTATGAAATTGATTGTCCATTATCAGATTGTAAACTAATGATTAAATCATCAATTTCATCATCACGCCAATCAGTATAAAAGCCTAAATGTCCAGTATGAACACCAACAAATCGAATTTGTTCAAGCTGCTTTTCATAGTGATGAAATGCTGATAATAATGTACCGTCTCCCCCTACTGTAATTACAATTTCAGGATTCTCATTATCTAAGATAAAATGTCGTTCCAAAAATTTTTGAATCAACTCACTCTTAATTTTTAATGAATGTTTCGTATCATTCGCAAAAATTCCGATTCTCATTTCTTGTCCTCTTTTATGTTTTGATTTACCTGCATTCGTTTAGCAAAAAGCTCCTCTGCTTCTTTTATATCATCATGAATATTTGACATTTCTGTATCTAGTAAAAATGCCGCCTCAGCAGTTTTTCTTAGGCGTTCTTCAATTTCAGGTGGAAAATTTCCTTTATATTTATAATTCAATGAATGCTCAATGGTTGCCCAAAAATTCATTGCAAGCGTTCTAATTTGAATCTCTGCTTTTAAATTCTTTGTCCCATCAACTAATTCAACTGGATAGTTAATAATAACATGATATGAACGATATCCACTTGGCTTTTTATGAGCAATATAATCACGTTCTTCAATTATTTGCATATCATGACGTTTTCTTAATAATCCCACAATTTCATAAATGTCATCTACAAATTCACACATAATTCTAACTGCAGCAATATCTTCCATATCAACACCTAAATTTTCTGGAGCAATATGTCTCCGGTGCATTTTTTCTAAAATACTTTCTTTTGTCTTAACTCTTCCAGTTACAAATTCAATTGGACCATGATTATTTCCATAGCTTAATTGTGATTTTAAAGTATTTAATTTTAACTTTAATTCTGAAACTACTTGTTTATATGGTGCTAAAAATTCTTCCCAATTATCCATTTTGTTTCTCCCTGAATCCTATCTGTAGATATTCTAACACACATTTTAATTTTACTTGCTAACATTAACTGATTTCAATAGAAAACATATTTATTGCAAATTTACAACTTTTTCATTAAAGTAAAGGGTGGATAAATTTGATGCATGGGGGACAATAAATATGTTAGAGGTATATTTATTTATTAATCCAATTAGTGAAACTTGCTATCAAACTGAAAAAAAGATTATTAATTTGTTAAATCAATCGCACCAAAAAATTCGCTTTCGCGTTTTACCATTATTAACCTTGAATACAGTAAAATATGCAATGGATCATGCCGGATTGCCATGCAAGATGCGCAATATGGTTGTAGATACCCTCTATCATGCCTCACTTGATTATGAAGCAGCATTGTTTCAAGGACAAAAACGCGGACGAGAATTCTTATTGAATATTCAAAAATCAACTCTTAACCATAACTTTTCTTATACTGATCAAATGGTTCATGAAGTTGCTCAAAAAAGCAAGTTAGATTGGGAAACATTTGAACTTGATCGTAAATCTGATTTGGCTGTTAAAACATTTCGTAAGGATCAACAAATTGCAGCTGAAATGGAAATTACAACTTATCCGACTGTCATAATTTCAAATACCGAATATCCAAGCTATGCTTTTTCGCTTGATCCTCAAAAATCATTTGATGCATTTGAAAAGCTCATTTTGCATCCAGATGAAACTCTTTTAGGAGTCAGTCAACATCACCATTTGCATTCAACTAAATTAAAAGAATAGTTACTCATAAAAAAGGAAAATAGGCTGTGACCTTCATTAAGTCACAGCCTATTTATTATTTTTTAATTAATAACTTTTCAAGCTGATTTAATCTCTTCTCAAAAACAGCAAAAGCTTTATCTAAATATTCTTTATTAGTCATATCTACGCCTGCTTTTTTCATCACTTCCACTGGATAAGCCGAACTTCCTGCTTTTAAATAATCTAGGTAAGCTTTTGTATGAAGTGGACTATCATCTTCAATTCTTTGAGATAATGTTGTTGCCGCTGCAAATCCAGTTGCATATTGATACACATAAAAATCATAATAGAAATGTGGTATTCGCATCCACTCCATTGAAATTTCAGCATCATTATAAATTGCTGGCCCATAATATTGTTGGTTTAAATCACCATAAAATTTAGAAATTGATTCAGCAGTTAATGCTTTTCCAACTTGATCTTGCTGATGAATCCATTGCTCGAATTCTGCAAACTGAGTTTGTCGAAAAACAGTTCCTTTAAATCCATCTAAATAGTGATTTAAAATATAAGCTTGGACTTGAGGATCTTCTTGTGTCTTCAATAAATAATCCGTTAGTAAGTTTTCATTGGTAGTAGATGCAATTTCAGCAATAAAAATTGGATAATCTCCATATTGATAAGGTTGATTATGTGTGGTGTAATAACTATGAATACTGTGTCCCATTTCATGCACTAATGTATATAGATTTTCAATTCCATCTTGCCAGTTTAATAAAATATATGGATCTGTATCATAAGTTCCAGATGAATATGCTCCAGTTCTCTTCCCTTTGTTCTCTACAACATCAATCCAACGCTCTTTAAAGGCTATTTTAACATGCGTTAAATAATCATCACCTAAAATTTTTAAAGCCTCTAATGCTTTTTTTTGAGCTTCTTCATATGTAAAACTTAAGGGACTTTCACCTGTGATTGGAGTGTATAAATCATACATATGAACTTGCTTTAAATTAAGCAGTTTTTTGCGTAATTCTACATACCGATGTAAAAGTGGTAAGTGCGCATGCACTTCTTCAATTAAAACATCATATACAGTTGTGGGAATATGGTTAGCAGCTAAAGCGGCTTCTTTAGCTGAATGATATTTATGGACTTTTGCTTGATAATTTTGAACTTGAACTTGGGAAGTTAAAGTTGTCGCAAAAGTATTTTTAAAACTACCATAGGTTTTATATAATGCTTGAAATGCATTTTTTCTCACTTCTTGATTGGTTGATTCCAATAATTTACTGTAAGTTCCTTCTGATAATTGAATCTTTTGATGATGATCATCTTCAACTACTGGAAAAGTTAAATCTGCATCACTCAACATTTCAAATGTTTTTTCTGGTGCTTGAAAAATATTGCCTGCAGCTGCTAACAAAGCTTCTTGTTCATCACTCAAAAGATGTTCTTTTTGAGAACGCATTTCATTTAATAAATGAATATATTGTTTTAACGCAGGTTCATTAGCAATAAGTGCTGTAAATTTTTCGTCTGAAATATGAACTAATTCTGGTTGAAACCAAGCCGTTTTTTCACCAATAATAGTACCTAAGTTTTCTGCTTCACTTTTTAATTTTTGATACGTCGAATTTGTAGTATCTTGATCATTTTTCATTGACGCAAACACTGCAGCTTTTTCGTACTTACGATAAATCGCTAAGTATAATTGAAGTGCTTTTAGTAAACCGTTACTAGCTAATTTGCCTTTATATTCTTCAAATTCAGTTAACTTTAATTTAATTTCTTTTTCGTCTTTATACCATTCTTCCAAAGATGAATATACCTTTTCTAAGTCCCATGTCAATTCAACCGGAACTGCTGAACGTTTAGGTAATTGCTTTACTTCTACCATTTTGATCACCTCTTCTTTATTTTATCAAACTAAATTAATTTGCCAACTTTAAAAACTAACAAATGGCATATCCCAAAAATAATCTTGATCTTCTAATTTTAAAAATTCTCCTACTTTTTTATAAAAAGCTCCATGACGATAAATTGGCTCTTCATAAGCCGCACTAAAAAATTTTTGAGTTATCATTTGAAAATCTTTTTTCATCAAATAGCATTGTGTTTTTAAAGTAAACATTGGTCCTTTATTTTTGTAACAATTAGTTTGAAATCTCTTATATTGCTTTCTTCTTAATGTCGAATTTAAAGTATGTGAAAAATTACCACTGTAGTTTTGCATGAATTTACGTAACGTTCTTAAATTATAGAAATATTTAATTTGATAGATTAACGGTAAAAAATCAGCTTTATGAATTTGATAATATAATTCTAGTCGTTGTTTTTCCGCATTTAGATAAATATAGTAAAATCCCAAATTTTTCTTGTAGTGAAAAAATTGTGCAGTTTGCTGCGAAATCATTCTTTTCAAGCAGTATCGTTTACCTACAAACCAATAATAATTGAATCCGGATTTTTGGTAGCCATAACATCTTTGCCAAAGCTTCTGCGGTGTAATCGGTGAACATTGATATTCTAAAATCAAATTTCTTCGATTTCTTGAATGGCATAGTAAATCTGGCCGTTGGTTAATCTGTCCTAAATATGCTTCCACTTGAACGGTATATCCTAGTTCTGTCATCCACTGTGCTAATAATTCTTTTCCTTGTTGATGAATTTGACTTTCACCAATTTTTTTATGTAAAAATTTATTCTTATGAGCAAAGTACTTTGTTTTTTTATTATTTTTAATTATCATTGATTGGCCGCAAACTGGACAGTAATATTGATTATTTTTAATAACTTGAGAAATATGAACTAACTGTTGTTTAGAATTATGTGCATAAAACAAAAAAACCACCCCATTTGTTATATTCGCAAATGAGGCGATTTTTTAGCTAAAATAATATTTTAACCATTCAAAAGCTTTTTCGCTTTTAATTAACTTTCCATGTTCAGCAATTACTGCAGGAGCAACATTGACAATTTGACCAAATTCTGAAAAGCCAGCCATTACATCACTGACAGTTCCTTCAGTAATAAAATTATCAGTAAAAGCTATTGTCATATAAAATTTACCATTTTCCTCAAATAAACTTGAGTTAAATTCAACAGTTAGATTTAAATTAGAAACAGCGCCAATAACATCATCAAAGGTTTTAAATTCAACTACTCGCATGATTCTAACTGGAAAATGTGGATCGATATCTTCATTATTTCCTTGTGAATTGTCTGAGTTATTTTTCAAAATATTATTTGCGTGTTCAGATAATGCACTACTTAATTTTTCCGGGTCATGTAACTTATTTTTTAAAATATTAGCCACATCTTTATCAAGTCCCATTTTATCTAAATCATCATCGGTTACATTAGACAACATTACACTATTATTATCATCAAATTTAGCATCTCCTGGAAGATTATACTTTTCAGCTTCTTCAGGATCAACTTTAGTGATAAACAGTTCAACACCATCACCACTTGGAACAAGTTGAAATGTTACAGCCCCATGATTTCGAAATTCATGCTCTGTATCGACTTCATCTAAAATGCCATAAAAGAATTCTTCAACATCTTTTTGGTTCCCAATTAAATCAATAATTGAAATATCGCGTTCTGCTAAATCTTCTTTAGTCAAAATTACGCGCATTGTATTTTCATTAATTTTTTCTTTTTCCATAAAGAGAACCTCCCTTCAAAAATTCTCTAGGAATTCAGATACTATCATATCACATTATTAAAGAAAAAGGCTACCCATCACGAGTAACCTTTGGTTTTATTCCAAGATTTAATTAAAACCCTGCCAACTTTTGTGCACGTTCTAATTCAAGAACACGTACTTTACGTGGCAAGAAACGTCTAATTTCGTCTTCATTGTATCCGACTTGAAGCCGTTTGTCATCCATAATAATTGGACGGCGTAAAAGTCCAGGATTTGATTGCAATAATTCAAACAACTGTTGTAATGGCAAATCGTCAATATCAACATTCAAATCTTGGTAAGCTTTTGAACGTTTGGAAATGATCTCTTCGGTTCCATTCTCAGTCATTTGTAAAATTTGCTTAATTTCATCTATACTAAGTGGATTGGAAAAAATATTTCTTTCAGTAAAAGGAATATCATGATCTTTTAACCAGGCGCGAGCTTTTCTACAAGAAGTACAACTTGGTGATGTATATAAAGTAACCATATTTATTCGCTCCTCTACTTTAACCCATATCCAAATAACTACCTTACATTTACTATTATACACTTTTTTCAACATAGTAGTAGCCATATCATAAAAAAACATAATTTCTTCAACATATTTTAATTTATATATTTTTTTAATATCACCCTATAGATATTGATATAACAGCATTTGGCTAAAAATATCCACAAATATTAATTGCGCTTTCATTCGTTTTTTTATTATAGTTACTTTAAATTAAAAATTATCAAAACAATGAGAAAAAACTCTTTATAAAGTCACTTTTTCCGCATAAATATCTTAACAAAAACAATCCGCAAAAGTTATATAAATCACTTTTAATTCACTTCGTTTAAAAAAGTTAAAGATTAATTTCTTGTGATGTTTTGTTCTTCAAAAACATTGCAATAACTAAGCATAAAATCATAATAATAACTGTACTTCCATCTACTACATACTCTTTAGGTAAAGCATTTAACTCATTTACATTAACTTGCATATAAACTAGCGTAATTCCACTAACTCTAATCAAGTAAGTTAACATAATTAGATAAATATTAGTTGACGTATTAAACCATAGCATTGGATTTGTAGAAATAACGGCTAACCCATACCCAACATATGCTAACTTTTTACTCCAAACAAATCATATAATCTTCCTGAAATTGGTGATAAAAATGCCATCATTAATGCTCCTGGCAAAAGTAATAGACCCAAAACCATTGCTGATAATCCTCGTACTTCTTGACTATACAGTGGAATAATTAATTCTGGTCCCATCATTGCAATTGCTGAAAGTGCAGCTAAAATGGCCACTTTCTTAAAGGATTTTACTTTAAATACACGTAATTGTAATAGCGGAACTTGAAGTTTAAATTGACGTAAAATGAATACTCCCGTTATTCAAATTCCTACTAAAAATGTCTTAAAACAATTCCTCCGTTTTTACTAGTTTCTTCTAGTGAAGAAAAACTATATAATAATGCTCCTAATCCAATTGAAGAATATATTACTGATAAAATATCAATTGACATTTTCTGTTGTGAGGTTACATTTTTAATTTCAAAAAAACTAAAAATAATCGTTAATCCGATAATTGGAATTAATATTATGAATAACATTCTCTAACTATAATGATCAACAATATATCCTGACAAGTTGACCCTAAAGCTAGTCTTAAACTAACTACTATTCCTGAAATTCCTAATGCTAATCCCCCGCTTTTCAGGCGGGAAAATTAATGCAATCACATTTTGAATTAAAGGCATACTAATTCCCACTGACACTGCCTGAATAATTCTTTCAAGTAATAAAATCAAGAAATTGAGAGCCTGAACAGCAATTAAAGTTCCTATTAAAAAGATTGACATTACACTAATAAATAATAGCTTTAATTTAAATCTATTAGTAATAATATTCAGCAATTGGCATTGTGATACCCGCCGCCAGTAAATAACCTGTACTTAGCCACTATGCTGTCATTTAAGAAATATGTAATTCTTCCATAATAATTGGCAATGCATTATTTAACAATGTCTCTGAAAAAGAAGTAATAAATCCTCCTAAAAGTAATACCATCATCATTTTGATTTTATCTCTCACATCATCAACCTCCATATCTAAAATAAAAAAAGCTGGATAAAATCCCGTCTTTCGACGACATCTTATCCAGCTTATACCAAAGATATAACCTCTCCGATGAACAGTATTCATATTTTACATGCTATATTCTAGCAAATTTTTTACTGATTAATAAATCTAAAAAATTTTATTAAGTGTATAGTTTAGTTAATAGCTTGCATTAATTATTTTTCTTTTTAAAAATAAATACCGGAATAATAGAAATCAAAGCCAGTGGTGCTGTCCACTTATATACATTTAGAAATGCATATTTGATTTCTTTTTTTGCTCTATTATGAACCTTATTTATTATAAAATGAATATTATTATTAATTTTGTCTTCTTTTTTATTAATTTGTTCATTTATTTTTGTAGTGATCGTCGTCTTAATCTTATCAATCAACCTTTTCTTTTGTTCCGGTGAAAAAGTATCAACTGAAACATTTTTTTGCTTACATATTAATAGTAGTTGCTTATTAGCAATTTTATTAATAATAATACTTCGTTGAGCTTTTGAAATTTTAATTGATTTTGCTTTAATATTATTACTAGAAAATGACTTTGCTTTATTCCCACTGTTGTCAAGTTTTGAATGAAGTTTATCCTTAAGTTTATTTTTTACACTTTGCGATAAATCTACTTTGGATACTTCTGAAAGTCCATAATTAAGCAATGTCTTTCTTGCAGTTGTAGCATTAGCAGTTAATATTGACATAAAGATTGCTATAGCTAAAACTAAACCTGTTTGTCTTAAAACATTAGCAACACTTTGAGAAGCAGTTAATAGTTTCCCTTTAAAATCAGCTGCCGCAAATACATTAGCAGGCCCCGCAATTACTCCATATCCAAATCCTAATAAAACACATGCCCAAAATAGTTTCATTTTCCAGCCATCATACATATTTCCAATTAAAACATAACTTGCAAAGATAGAAATAAATCCTATGATAATCATCAATTTTGTATTAACTTTTTTCATAATTAATGATGACAATACAACAAATACAAATACTGCAATTGAATATGGCAAAATCGCAATAGCTGCGTGCAACTCAGACAATCCTTCTGCTTTAACTAAATATGTAGGCATTAAAATTGCAAAACCGCCTAAAAAGAAATTACATAAAATTAAAGTCAGTGATGCTGCATTAAAATTTCTACTATTAAATAATTTCATATCAATCATTGGAACTTTAACCTTTTTTTCTACAATAATGAACAATATTAAAGAAATTATTGAAGTAATAAACAAACTAACGATAGCAAATGAATTCCAGTGCAAATCTTCCCCTTTTATTAAAGCTAAAGTCAAGGTAAACATCATTATCATGCTTAAAATTGCACCTAAAAAATCCAAGTTATCTTTCTTTTTACCATCATTTTTTACTCTCTTTAATGACATTACAAAAGGTAAAATGATGATAGTAATTGTTAAAAATGGAACATTGATGAAAAAGACCCATCGCCAACCATAATATTGCGAAATCCAACCACCTATAGTAGGTCCAATAGCAGCCGCTAATCCTTGTATTCCACCTAAAAGTGCAACAATTTTATTACGTTGTTCTACATCCACTGAAGCTAAACCAATGGTAGTAGCTAATGGCAAAATAATTGCTGCTCCAATACTTTGAACAATTCTACCAAAATATAAAAAAGGTAAATCACGAGAAATGCCACTAAAAATTGAACCTATTGTAAATAAAAGTAATCCATACAACATATAACGATTTTGTCCTTTTAATTCTGCCATTCTTCCTAAAATTAAAGTAAGCGAGGCAAAAACAATTGTATATAAATTTACAGCCCATGATAATTGATCTAAACTTGCATTTAAACCTGATTCTATTTCAGGAAGAACAATCGTCATTATTGTAGTATCTAACATACAAAAAAATGTACCCATGCATAATATCATTAAAATCATATTTTTCTTAGTTTTACTCATCTTTTCTCCTCCTGTTACAAATGTGTCCTTTTGTTACTGTTGTATCATGATTACATTTTTAGTATAGTAAGTACTGTAAATAGAAACAATATTTTCTGATTAATCTTAACAATAAACACAGTTATACTATTTTTGTAACAGAAAGGAAGGAATTTTATGTCTACTAGAATTTCAGAACAGACTAAAGAATGGTTAACAGAAGCATTATTTTCATTAATGCAACATAAAAAGTATACTCAGATATCCGTAACAGAAATATGTAATACTGCACAATTATCTCGAAAAACTTTTTATAGAAAATTTAAATCAAAAGATGCTGTATTAGAAAATTATTTTGATAAGATTATTGCAAAATATATCTTATATGTTAAGCAAGATATTCCAAGCGATTTTAATGACTTTATTAATAAGTTTTTTATATTTTGGGAAAAAGAAGAAAAAAATCTTAAAACTTTACAAGAAAATCACTTATTAATTCTACTGTTACAAAGGTTTAACAAACAAAGTACTGATCTATATAAAACTATTAACATTCCATGGCATTTATCTTCAAATGAAACTGAAAAAATTTCATTCATATTATTATATTCTATTGGAGGTTTTTGGAATATCATATCAAATTGGCTAGAAACACATGATACGCTACCTGCTAAAAAACTTTCTAAACTAGTTAGAGATGCTCTTTCTCAGATGATTGCATACTAAATATAAAAACAAAAAGTCCTAGATTTACATAAATCTAGGACTTTTTTAAACTAAAAATTAACGTAAAAAAACCTAATAAAAAAGGATTATTAACAATTAATAATCCTAAAATATACCGGTGATCGGGGTCGAACCGATACGTCCTAACGGACACTGGATTTTGAGTCCAGCGCGTCTGCCAATTCCGCCACACCGGCATGAATTAAACTTTAACGCCCTTAAGACAATTAATTAAAGGCGGTAACCGGATTTGAACCGGTGATAAAGGTTTTGCAGACCTCTGCCTTACCACTTGGCTATACCGCCATCAAAAAGGATCAAATCCTTAAATTGGGCTAGCTGGATTCGAACCAGCGCATAAAGGAGTCAAAGTCCTTTGCCTTACCACTTGGCCATAGCCCAATAAAAAAGGGCGATAAGTGGGACTCGAACCCACGCGTGCCGGTGCCACAAACCGGTGTGTTAACCAACTTCACCATTATCGCCATAAAATATAAGCAGGGATAGTAGGAATTGAACCCACACTGACGGTTTTGGAGACCGTAGTTCTACCTTTAAACTATATCCCTATAATAAAAATGGAGGGGAGTGGATTCGAACCACCGAACCCGAAGGAGCGGATTTACAGTCCGCCGCGTTTAGCCAGACTTCGCTACCCCTCCGTGGTGGCGCGGGACAGAATCGAACTGCCGACACAAGGAGCTTCAATCCTTTGCTCTACCGACTGAGCTACCGAGCCACAATATATTTGTATGATACCAAATATTTATAAAAAATGCAATCTTAAATTGCAATGGAGGATACAGGGCTCGAACCTGTGACCCCCTGCTTGTAAGGCAGATGCTCTCCCAACTGAGCTAATCCTCCATAAAATGACCCGTACGGGATTTGAACCCATGTTACCGCCGTGAAAGGGCGGTGTCTTAACCACTTGACCAACGGGTCATCTAAACTTATTACTTACGGAGAGTAAGGGATTCGAACCCTTGAAACAGGTCATTACCCGTTTACATGATTTCCAATCATGCTCCTTCGGCCAACTCGGACAACTCTCCATGCAATAATTTAAAACTCCGGCAGGCGGACTCGAACCGTCGACACCCTGATTAACAGTCAGATGCTCTACCAACTGAGCTATGCCGGAATAACAGCACGGCGACTTCCTACCCTTGCAAGAGGCGTTCCTCTAACTACTCTCGGCGTTTTGAAGCTTAACTGCTGTGTTCGGAATGGGAACAGGTGTATCCTTCAAGCCATCATCACCGCACTAT